>JAURVW010000020.1 GCA_030655275.1 Solirubrobacteraceae bacterium | reverse complement strand
GGCCCTGCGCGGCGACGGCGCCGTTGCGCGCGGCGACGACCGCATCGAAGGTCGACTTCTCGTGCGCGGCGTAGCCCTTGACCGTCTCGATCAGGTTCGGGATCAGATCGTGACGGCGCTTGAGCTGCGTGTCGATGTCGGAGTAGCCCTCGTCGGCGCGGTTGCGCAGCTTGACGAGGCCGTTGTAGGTGACGACCCACCACAGGGCGATGAGGGCGACGACGACGATGAAGATGATGACCGCGACCACGAGCAGGGCCTTTCGAGCTTCGGTGGACGCCGAGTATCGCGTACCCGCCGGTTGGCCAGGCCCGGGCGGATGCGCGGCTCGCCCCGATGCCGTTCACGGGCCGGTACCGCGCCGGCCCGGAGCCGCGGGTTAGGCTCCCTGCGATGTCTGAGCAGCTCTTTGGATCCGAGACCGAAAAAGCGGTCGCCAACTTCCCGATCAGCGGCGAGCGCGTGCCGATCCACGTCGTGCGCTGGCAGGCCCGGATCAAGGGCGCCGCAGCGGTCGCGAACGCGAAGCTCGGCAAGCTCGACTCCGAGCTCGCCGACCGTATCCAGGGCGCCGCCGAGTCGATCGCCAAGGGTGATCACGACGACCAGTTCCCGATCGACGTGTTCCAGACCGGCTCCGGCACCTCGACGAACATGAACGTCAACGAGGTCATCTCGGCCCTCACGGGCGGCGACGCCCACCCGAACGACCACGTGAACATGGGGCAGTCGAGCAACGACACCTTCCCCTCGGCCGTCCACCTCGCCGCCCTCGACCAGGCCACGAACCAGCTCCTCCCGGCGCTCGCACAGCTCGAGGCGTCGTTGCAGGCCAAGGCCGATGAGTTCGTCGACGTCGTGAAGGCCGGCCGCACGCACCTCATGGACGCCGTGCCCGTCACGCTCGGCCAGGAGTTCTCCGGCTACGCCGCCCAGCTGCGCCTCGCCCAGAAGCGCGTGAAGAACGCCCTGCCGCAGGTCGGCCAGATCCCGCTCGGTGGCACCGCCACCGGCACCGGCCTCAACACCCACAAGGACTTCGCGGAGACCACCCGCAAGATCCTCGTCGAGCAGTCC
>JAURVW010000009.1 GCA_030655275.1 Solirubrobacteraceae bacterium | reverse complement strand
GTTCAATGTCGGCAGTGTCGGCAACCCGCTCGACTAGCCCACGCCGTCGTACGTGATCCTGGAGGGTGGCGCGTCGTCCGACGATCCGTTCGGAGTGCAGTTCATCCGAGATCCCTACGACATCGAGGCCGAGATCACGGTCGCAGAAGCGCTCGGGATGCCGGCGCGCGACGTCTGGGCGGTCGAACTCCGCACCGCCGTCTACCGCGGGAGGCAGGGGTAAGAGGACTTCGCTCAGCCAGCGTTGCTGGATCAGAAATGCTCCCGTGCGACGCGCTCCCGCAGCGCTTTTGATCCATTCCGAGACTCAGCTGAGCGCAGCCAGCTCCTTGTCGGTGAGCAGTCGCCGCATCGTGGACAGACCGAGAGCGCTCATCGGGGGATTCGACTTCTCGTAGTACCAGACGAGGCCCATCGCCTGCTGGAACGCCCAGGCCGCTCCGCGCCGCCACTCGACCTCGCCCGCTCCGACGTCGTCGCGCAGCACCTGTCGCGCCGGTGCATCGAGCAGGTGCCACGCGGCGACGAGGTCCAGCGCACGGTCGGCCGGTCCGAAACCGCCGGTGTCGAGCACGCCCGACAGCCGCGCTGCACCGCCCTGCGTGTCGACAAGCAGGTTGAACGGGGTGAGGTCGCGGTGGCTCATGACGTCCGCGCCCGACGGCGGCAACCGTCGCAGCATCGCCCACAGCGCCGTCGCACGCGGCACGTCGATCAGATGCCCGCTCTGCTCGAGACAGTGCGCGACCCACTCCTCGTGGTCGAGGAGATCGCCGCCACGGCCGTGACCGTCGAACACGCGTCCCCGCACATCGGCCGCACGCAGCGCGGTGATGAGCGACGCGAGATCCGCAGCGAGCAGTTCCGATGCGGCATCCCGCTCCGGATCGGCGAGCTCGCCCTCCACCCACGTCTGCACCGACCACGCGGAGGGATACCCGTCGGACGCGGGAGCGATGCCGAACGATCGAGGCGCGGCGAACGGACCCATCGATGCGAACTCGTCCATCGCCGCCGCCTCGCCGGTCAGCTCCGCCTCCGAGGCGCCGAGGAGCGGGAAGCGCGCGACGAGCTCATCACCCACGCGGACGATGGTGTTCACCGTGCCGGCGGTGTCGACCCGCCGCAGCGGCAGCTCACCCAGCTCGG
>JAURVW010001435.1 GCA_030655275.1 Solirubrobacteraceae bacterium | reverse complement strand
GTGCGCTGGCGCGCCGCGATCTTCGCCATCTTCTTCGCCAGCGGACTCTCGATCGCGACATGGGCGTCGCGAGTGCCGGGGATCAAGCAGGCGCTCGAGCTCGACAACGCACAGGTCGGGCTGATCCTGCTCGGTATGGGTCTGGCCTCGATCATCGGCATCTCGACGAGCCCCGTGGTGATGGCGCGCACCGGCGCTCGGCGTGGGATGCTCCTGGCGATGCTGACCTTCGCCGTCGGCATCGCGCTCGTCGGGCTGGGTGCGAACGTGTGCGGGTCGGTGCCGATCGTGCTCGCCGGGATGATCCTGTTCGGCTTCGGCAACGGAAGCATCGACGTGATGATGAACGTCGAGGCGACCGCCATCGAGCAGCAGATGGGCAAGACGATCCTGCCCGTCTTCCACGCCTTCTTCAGCTTCGGCACCGTCATCGGCGCCGGCCTCGGCGCCCTGGCCGCCCATCTCTCGATCGACGTCGCCACGCACGCATCGGTCGTGGGCGTGCTGATCATCGTCCTGGCGCTCCTGTGCTTCTTCCAGGTCCCCGCGCAGCAGGCGGCGCTCGATCCGGAAGACCACGAGAAGCCCGCGTTCCGCCAGCGCATGCACGTCGCCCTCGAGGCCTGGCGCGAGCCGCGCACCTATCTGCTCGGCATGGTGATGCTCGGCATGTCATTCGCCGAGGGCGGCGCGAACGACTGGATCGCGCTCGGCACCGAGCAGGGGCACGGTCTCGCCGAGGGATCCGGCGCTGTCGCACTCGCGGTGTTCTCGATCGGGATGACCGTCGTGCGCCTGTTCGGCGGTCCGCTCGTCGACCGCTTCGGCCGTGTGACGATGCTGCGCATCCTGGCACTGACCGCGGCATCCGGCATCCTGCTGTTCATCCTCGCGCCCACCCTTCCGCTCGTGCTCGTCGGTGCAGCGCTGTGGGGCATCGGCGCGTCGCTCGGATTCCCGCTGGGCATGTCCGCCGCGGCCGACGACCCCGCGAAGGCGGCGGCCCGTGTGAGCGCAGCGGCGACCATCGGCTACGTCGCGTTCCTCGG
>JAURVW010001434.1 GCA_030655275.1 Solirubrobacteraceae bacterium | reverse complement strand
GGGCCGCGGTGTAACGCGTGTCACCGTCCACGTAGCGCTTGAGCCACGAGGTGGTGGAGGCGGCGACGAGGTCGGTCTTGCTGTTGGTGGTGAAGTGGTCGGCGCCCTTGATCACGACGTACGCCTTCGGCAGCGACGGCTTGAACGAGGTGTAGAACTTCAGCGCGTGGTCCTTGCGGCCGGCAACGATGTCGTTCTCGGCACCGATCACCAGCGACGGGGCGTTCAGGTCGCTCCAGTCCTTCGCGCTGTTCCACGGAGTCAGGCCGACGGTCGCGTCGATCTTCGCGTTGGTGCGCGCGGCCTCGAGCGCGCCGCCGCCACCCATCGAGTGGCCGACGACCGCAAGGCGCTGCGGATCGACGAGGCCCTTCACGGCGCTGAGGTCGGTGAGGTACGTGAGCGCGAAGTTGAGCTGCTTGCCACGGGTGTTCGGGAGATCGATGAACGTGTTGTTCATGTTGATCGTGATCACCACGAAGCCCTTGGAGGCGAGCTGCGGGCCGAGCCACTTGATGACGGACTCACCCTCGGTGAACCCGGGAGCGATCGCGACAGCGCCGAAGGTCTCGCCGGGCGCGGCGTTGGACGGCGCCCACACGGTGGCGGCACCGAAGCCCGGGGTGTCCTCGTTCTTGATGACGGTCGAGGCCACCGAGTAGGGGCCGGTCGCGCTCACGAGGTTGGCAGCCGTCGGCGCCGGACCCTTGTCGTACGGGCCGGCGAGGGCGACTGCAGGAGCAGCGAGGGTGGCCAGCGCGACGGCGCCGGCGACGAACGTCTTGGAAGACATCGAGACCTTTCGGGCGCTACGGCGCGCGAGGGCGCAGACGCAGCAGAAGCGGGAGGAGCGACGCCGGGACGACGACGACCTGCGGCGACGCTACACCGGGCGACGACCGGTTCACAAGGAAGTGCAACCGAACTGGAACTTCGCGCGGCCCGGGATCCTCGGGGCCAGCCCGGGAGCCGAGCCCTTGGGCCAGCAGGGGCGCGAGCCCCTTCCCGGCTACGCCTGGGCACTAGGACGGCGTTGCCAACGACGTGCGGAAATCCAGTGCCTGGACGGTCGATCACGGCCTGTGGGCGGATCCGTGGGAACCGGCAGATGGGCGCCGAACGGGCCATATCGTCCGGGCGGCAGCCCCTTTCGCCGCAGAACCCCGTACTCTTGTCTTTCCTGGGCTTTCAGCACCCTGCTGTGAGCTTGGGCAGTACCAGCGGTCGCAGGCGGTGCACGTTGCATCTATCGAGCGATCGCAATCCCTTTGGAGGGAC
>JAURVW010001433.1 GCA_030655275.1 Solirubrobacteraceae bacterium | reverse complement strand
CTCCCTCCTTCACTCGGCGTTCTGGCGGATCGATTGAGCGCACCGGTCGAAGGTTGGACGCGGGTCGTACGTATGGCCAGGCGTCCGGTGCAGGCCCGCGCCCAGGGTGGTGCGGGCGGCGCAGGCCGCCCCGCGATGCGGCAGGATGACCGGCGTGGACCGCATCGACCGTCGCCTGCTCCTCCTGATCCGCCTCGTGCTGATCCCGGGCTTCATCGCGGCGACGTACCTGTCGTACACGAAGCTCTTCAACGCGCCGATCATGTGCACCGGCGGCTGCGACGCCGTCCAGACCAGCAAGTGGTCGGAGGTCTTCGGGATCCCGGTCGTCTACATCGGGTCGATCGCGTACACCACGATCTTCGTGTCGACCTTCATCAAGGGCGATGCCGGCAAGATGCTCGGCGCGTTCACTGCCTGCTGCGGCGCTGCGTTCAGCATCTTCCTGCAGTACCAGTCGCTGGTGGTGCTCGAGCACCTGTGCCCGTACTGCCTGACGAGCGCGATCTGCATGCAGTTCCTCGCGATCCTCACCGTCACGCGAGTCATCCGACTGCCGAAGTTCGATGCGTACGACGACGACTTCTCCGATGGCGAGGCGGCCAAGACCGGGGCGCCGACCACGGCCTGAGGGTCGGGCGCGCCGCGGATCGCGGCGTCCGGCCGAGCCTCGCCGGGCGTTGCCCGGAACTCGTACCGGACCGCGAGGTCCGGATGACATAGGATGCGGACCGGCCGGTCCGTTTCCCCAGGACCGGCCTCGAACTTCCACCCGGAGGCCGCGTGCCCACCAGTACCCCTGCCGAAGCGTCCGCCGGCCGCAATCTCGCGATCCTCGCCCTCGCCGCCATGGCGGTGGCGCTCGCCCAGACCATGCTGATCCCGGCGCTCGGCGAACTCGGCGAGCAGCTCGATGCGGGCCCCAACGGCGTCGCCTGGACCCTCACCGGCTACCTGCTCGCCGCTGCCGTCTGCACCCCGATCATCGGCCGGCTCGGCGACATGTTCGGCAAGCGCCGGCTGCTCGTGATCTCCCTGCTCGTCTTCGCGCTCGGCTCCGGCCTGTCCGCGCTGGGCAACTCACTGGAGATCGTCGTGCTCGGCCGCGTGCTCCAGGGGCTCGGCGGCGGTGTGTTCCCGCTTTGCTTCGGGATCGTGCGCGACGAGTTCCCACGCGAGCGCGTCCCCACGGCGATCGGGCTCCTCTCGGCGATCGCCGGCATCGGCGGCGGCGTGGGCCTGCTCCTCGGCGGGCTGATCGTCGACCACGTCTCCTACCACTGGATCTTCTGGGCTGGCGGCATCATGGCCGCACTCGCCGCCGTCGCCATGCAGGTGTTCATCCCCGAGTCGCCCGAGCGCACGCCCGGCCGGATCGACTGGCGGGGCGCCGCCGTGATGACGGTCGGACTCACGCTGCCGCTCTTCGCGATCAGCCGCGCCGGTGAGTGGGGCTGGCTCGACCCGCGCTTCCTCGGACTCGTGCTCGCCGGCCTGGTCGTCCTGGCCGGGTTCATCGCGCTCCAACGCCGCACCGTCGATCCCCTCGTCGATGTCGCCACCCTGTCGCTGCCCCCGGTGCTGATGACGAACATCGCGACGCTGCTCGTCGGCTTCGGGATGTTCGGCTCGTTCATCCTCGTGCCGCAGCTCGTGCAGGCCCCCGAGTCGACCGGCTACGGGTTCGGCGCGGACGCGACGACGACCGGTCTGCTGATGCTCCCGGGCAGCCTGATGATGCTGGTGACCGGGCCGCTCTCGGGCCGGATCGCCGACCGGTCGGGTCCGCGCGTGGCCCTGGCGCTCGGCGCCGTCGTCTGCGGGCTCGGGCTCGCTGCGATGGCCGTCCTGCACGGCTCCGAGCTGGAGGTCCTGCTCTGCTGCATCGTGATCTTCGCGGGCATCGGCCTCGCGTTCGCGGCGATGCCGATGCTCATCGTCGAAGCGGTGCCGTCGTCGCAGACCGGTCAGGCGACGGGCGTCAACGCGCTCGTGCGGTCGATCGGTTCCTCGGTCGGCTCGCAGATGACCGCCTCGATCCTCGCCGGTTCGGTCGTCGCGGCCGGAGCCGGAGCTGCCGGCGTCGGGCACCCGACGGAGGGCGCCTTCCAGCTGGCCTTCCTGCTCACCGCCGGAGTTGCGATCATCTCGGCGGTGTTTGCCATGCGCATCCCCGCGGGCGTCCCGCACCACCATCCGCCGGTCCTCGAGGAGATCGGCGCGGCCGCGCCGCTCGGAGACCCGGCCCAGGCGGTCGACGGCACGGTGCCGAAGGACCGCGTGTGAGCCACCCGCCGAGCCCGGCCGGCCCGCCACCCTCGGTGAGCCCGTCCTCGGTCGGGCCGGGCCAGGCACCCGTGCTGCGCATCGACGCGCGGCGCAACCTCGAGCGGGTGAAGGAGGAGGCCGAGCGGTTGTTCTCCGAGCGTGGCTCGGACGTGTCGATCGCCGAGATCGCCGCCGCCGCGGGCGTGGGCAAGGCCACGGTCTACCGCTCGTTCCCCACGAAGGAGGACCTGCTCGAGGCCGTGGCGCTCCGTCGCCATGGCTGGTTCGAGGAGCGTCTGACGCAGGCCCTGGCCGAGCCGGTGGCGTGGGCGGCCTTCGAGCGCATCCTGCTGGACCTCGCCACCCGGCTCGAGCGCGACCGCACCCTGGGGGAGGTGCTCCGCGCAGCCCGCGGCCGCCCTGCGCTGCAGGAGCGCAAGGCCGCGAGTCTCGCCACGCTCCAGGCCCTCCTGGACCGGGCGATCGCCGAGGGCGCCATGCGGCCCGGCACCTCCGCGAACGACGTGAGCCTGATGGTGTCCGGGTGCTCGATGGCGCTCACCCAGGACGGCGGCACCGCCGGCGACTGGCGGCGCCTCATCGGCTACGTGATCGACGCCTTCAGGGCCTAGTTGCTTCCGGCCTTCGTCGTCAGGTGAACGACGACGGGTAGAGCGCGCCGATCACCAGCGCCGCAACGGCGACCAGCGTCAGCGTGGCCAGGACCCAGGTGTCCCATGACCGTGGCCGTCCCGCGACCGCCAGCGGGCCGTCGGGGAGCGGGACCGGAAAGCCGCCCGATCCGCCGAAGGGGGCGGAGTGCTCGTCGTCTCCGGACGCTGCCGAGACCAGCGACGGGCGCCCGGCAGGCTCGGCGCCGACGACGACCGTTCCCGCGAAGCGGTCATAGAGGGTGACCCGCAGGTCGCTTCCGAGCGCGAGCACGATCAGGCCACCGATGACGAGGAAGGCGAGCGCGCCGACGCCGTTGGAGAACGTCGGCACGGTGCCCAGGATCGCGTCGAGCAGCTCTCCGAAGACCGCGAGGAGGGAGATCACCGACACCCAGAGGGCGCGGCGCCATGACGCCCGCGACGTGAGCGGCGCGCCGTCGGCCATCACGAGCCGGATCTTCAGGGTCTGCATGCCCAACGTCTGCCCGCGCTCTGCGCCGGGGCGCATCGGCAGCCACCCGGTGTAGACGGCCCAGACCGCCGCGAAGATCAGGTTCTCGAGGGATCCGATCAGGAGGTCGCCGGTGGACGACTGCGCGGTGACGACCGCGTTCCAGCCGGCCAGTTCGCTGAACGGACCCGCTCGCTCGGACAGCAGCCACGTCGGCATGCACGCCACGAAGCCGAGGCCTACGACCACCACCGTGTCGAGCAGCAGGGCAGCGATGCGGCGACGGAACCGCGTGATCGACCAGCGGGCCGGGCCGTCCTGATCGGCGGTCGACGCCTCGGGCTTGACGAATCGCGGTGCGGCGGACACGCGCGAAGTCTGCCAGCCCGAGGCGGCGGCGTTGGTTCAGACGGTGGCGGGAACCCGTCCGCGGATGAGGTCGGCGGCCTTTTCGGCGATCACGACGACCGTGGCGTTGGTGTTGCCACCGGTGATGGTAGGCATGATCGACGCGTCGATCACGCGCAGCCCCTCGATGCCGCGCACCCGCAGCTGGCTGTCGACGACCGCGGTCTCGTCGGCGTCGCTCATCCGGCAGGTGCCGACCGGGTGGTAGATGAGCATGAGGCGGCGGCGCAGGTCGTCCTCCAGGTCGGCACGCGAGAGCGCGTCGGGACCGGGGAGGACCTCCTTGATCACGACGTCCTTGATCGCGTCCTGCCGCACGATCTCGCGGGAGAGCTCCATGCCGGCGATGAGCGCGTCGACGTCCTCGGGCTCGGAGAGCGAGTTCGTGATCATCCGCGGCTTGGAGGTCGGGTCGGCGTCGCGCAGCCACACCTGGCCCCGGGCCTTTGGCGAGATGAGTACGGGGCCGAGCACGGCGCAATGGCCGTCGTACGTGTCGGCGCCGTGATCGTTGAAGTAGGCCGCGCCCATGTGGAACTGCAGGTCGGCGGCGGGGAGGCCGGGCCGGCTGCGCGTGAAGGCGACGACCTCGGCCACGGTGGAGGTGAGCGGTCCCGACTTGCGCAGGGCCCACTCGGCGAGGTGCTTCGGCGACTCGGCGGTCAGGAGGGAATGCTCATCGCTGACCTCGTAGATCATCGTGATGAACGGGTGGTCCTGGAGGTTGCGACCGACGCCGGGGAGCTCGTGGCGGGGTGTGACGCCCGCGGCACGGATCTCGTCCGGATCGCCGATGCCGGACAGCAGCAGCAGCTGCGGTGAGTTGATCGCGCCTGCGGCGAGGAGCACCTCGCGCTCGGCGCGGACGAGTTCCTGCTTGCCGCGCCTGCCCGAAGCGATCCGCACGCCGGTGGCCCGGTCGCCCTCCAGGGCGATGTCGAGCACCGTCACGCCGGTGCGCACCTCGAGGTTGGGGCGCGCGAGCGCCGGGCGCAGATAGCCGTCGGCGACGCTGAAGCGCTTGCCTCCGCGCTGGCTCACCTGGAACCAGGATGCGCCGTCCTGTTCGGGGCCGTTGTAGTCGGCGATCCGCGGGATGCCGGCCTGGACCGTCGCGTCGAGCAGGCGCTTGCTGACGCGGCGTGGCGAGCGCTGCTCCTCGATCCGCAGCGGGCCGCCGGTGCCGTGGAACTCGGAGGTGCCGCGCGAGTTGTCCTCGGCGCCCATGAAGTAGGGGAGGAGATCGGAATAGCCCCAGCCGGGCGCGCCCTGCGCCTCCCAGCCGT
Source organism: Solirubrobacteraceae bacterium (assembly GCA_030655275.1). Taxonomy (GTDB): domain Bacteria; phylum Actinomycetota; class Thermoleophilia; order Solirubrobacterales; family Solirubrobacteraceae; genus JAGIBJ01. The sequence continues at coordinate 8,014 of JAURVW010001433.1, read as the reverse complement.
CGTAGTCGAGCGGGCGACCGCGCACGTAGAGCATCGCGTTCATCGAGCTCGACCCACCGAGCGACTTGCCGCGCGGGATGTACAGCTCGCGATCGTCGACCGACGGCTCGGGCTCCGTGTAGTAGTCCCAGTCGAGCTTGGGATCGTGGAACTGCTTCGCGAACGCCGCGGGGATCTTGATGTTGAGCGAGCGGTCCTTGCCGCCGGCCTCGAGCAGGAGCACCCGCACCGACGGGTCCTCGGAGAGTCGGTTGGCCAGGACGCACCCTGCGGTGCCGGCTCCGACGATCACGTAGTCGTACATCTCGTTCCCCTTCAAGATCGGTGACCCGGCCGCCGTGTCACCGCGGCGGCACGGGGTGCTCAGGTGGTGGCGTGGGCGGGCACCGCGACGAACTCCGCCGGATCGATCGCTCGGGTCCGCGCGCGGTAGTCCTGCATGCTGCTGGGCCAGTTCGTGACGATACGCCCTCCGTCGGCGCGGTACCACGAGTCGCAGCCCAGCCAGGCCGTGCCGTCGAACTCGGCCTGGAGGGATCGGTCGCTGGCATCGGCGACGGCTCGGTCGACCTCGATCGCGGCGGCGCCCGTCGACCGCAGGTGGTCGAGCGCGGTGCGCACGTATCGCGCCTGCGCCTCGAGGAACACGAGGATCGAGCCGCCGGACGTGTTCGTGTTCGGCCCGTACATCAGGAACAGCGACGGAAAGCCCGGCACGGTGATGCCGAGGTGCGCCGCGGCGCCGCCCGACCAGGCCTCGGAGAGCGAGGTGCCGTCGGCGGTGATCTGCATCGGGAGCATGAAGTCGGTGGTGCGGAAACCGGTCGCGTAGATGATCGTGTCGGCCTCGTGGACGGTGCCGTCGGCGGTCATCACGCCTTCGGGGACGATCCGCGCGATCGAGGTCGTCTCGACGTCGACGTTCGGCCGCCGCAACGCCCGCAGGAAGTGCGACGTGAACAGCACGCGCTTGCAGCCGAAGGTGTAGTCGGGCCACAGCTTCTTGCGGAGCTCGGGCTCGCCCCGCAGCTGGGCCCGCATGAACAGCCATGAGAGCGACCGCAGGAACTTCCCGACCGTCCGCGGGTGGCGGATCGAGAGCGTGATGAACTCGAGGTAGTAGTAGATGCCGCGACGCTCGATCGCTTCGACGCCGGGGATCGCGCGGATGCGCTTCCTCATCGGGCTGTAGGGCCGGTTCTCGCGGCTCATGAACCAGTTGCCCGTGCGCTGGAACACGGTGAGCCGCTCGGCCTCGGCCGCGATCTCCGGAACGAACTGCACGGCGCTGGCGCCGTTGCCGATCACCGCGATCCGCTTGCCGGCGAGCTCCAGGTCGTGGTCCCAGCGGGCCGAGTGGAAGGCGTGGCCGGCGAACGACTCGATGCCCGGCAGCGCCGGCGTCTGCGGCTGGTGGAGCTGGCCGGTCGCGATGATCAGCACCTGGGCGGAGAAGGTCTCACCGGTGGCGGTCGTCGCGGTCCAGCGCTGGGTGCTCGCGTCCCAGTCGCAGGTTTCGACGAGCTGGCCGAGCCTCACGAGGCGGTCGACGCCGAAGCGGGTGGCGGTGCGCCGCAGGTAGGCGAGGATCTCGGACTGCGGCGCACAGAACCGCGACCACCCCGAGCCGCGCGCGAACGAGAACGAGTACAGCGAACTCGGCACGTCGCAGGCCGCGCCCGGGTACGTGTTGTGGTGCCACGTGCCGCCGATCCCGTCGGAGCCTTCGAGGATCGTGATGTCGCGGTGCCCGTGGCGCTGGAGCTCGACAGCCGCCGCGATCCCGCCGAACCCGGAGCCGATGATGAGGACGGATGGGGAGGTGGAGGCGGTCATGAGGAGGCGGGCGGTCGGGTACGGGGAGAGGTGCGGTGCTGCCACGCACGACGGTGATCGCGGGGCGGCGGGCGTCGGACATGGCGTCGGGTCCTCAACGCTATGCCCGCCCTGGCAACGCGGCAATGGTCGATTTGCCCATTCGACGTGGTTGAGCTGGGCATTTCGCATCGGATCGTCGTACGATCGGTCGATGGATTCCGTCGCAGGCTGGGTGCAGGTCGTGTCGGCCGATCTGCTCGACGACGCCGAAGCGCTCTCGTCGACCGTCGCCGGTGCGATCACCGACCGGCTGCCTCCCGCGGCCGCCGAGCCCGCCACCGCACAGGAGCTCATCGTCAGCACCCGCGCGAACATCATCCGCTTCCTCCGCGCCGCGGCCGACCGGGAAGGAGCGGTCCAGGCGCTCTCGGCGCCGGAGGAGGCGGTCGACACCGCCCGGCTCTTCGTCCGCCGCGGTATCGACCTCGAACTCCTCGCGAACACGTATCGCTGGGGGCAGAACGCGGCGCTGCAGCTGTGGCTCGAGCGGGCGACGGTGCGCGTCCCTGCCGACGAACTCGCGGGCGTCCTGGGTCGAGCGGCCCCGCTGCTCTTCGCCTACGTCGACCACGTGCTCGCCGAACTCAGCGAGCAGATGGAGCGTGAACGGGCCCACCTGCAGTCCGGGATCGCCGCCCGGCGCGAGCAGACCGTCCGCCTGCTCCTGGAAGGCGCGCCGATCGAACGCGACGCGGCCAGCCGGCTGCTCGCATACGACCTGACCGGCGAGCACACGGCCTTCGTGCTCTGGGCCGAGCCGGGCTCGGAACTGCCTCACGGTGATCTCGAACGGGTCGCGACGGCCGTCGGCGAGGCGGCCGGTGGCCGTTCGACCCTGCGGATCGTTCCGGGCCGGACGTCGCTCTGGGGCTGGGTCCGCGCTGATCGCCACGCCGAACCGGGCCGCCGCCAACGCATCGACGCGATCGCGCGGGCCGCTGCAGAGGCCTCGTCCACCATCCGACTGGCGCTCGGCGGCGGGCACAGTGGCCCCGAAGGGTTTCGCCGTAGCCACGAGGAAGCGCTGGCCGCGCAGGCGCTCCTGGCCGGCGGCAGCCCGACCGAGCAGTTCGTCGCGTTCCCGGACGTCGAGGTCATCGCCCTCGTCGGCGGCGACCCCGAGCGTCTGCGCGCGTTCGTCCTTGAGACGCTCGGCCCGCTTGCCGCCCGCGCCCACGCCGCGGTCGCCGCGAACCTCCGCGTCTATCTGGCGTCCGGGGAGAACGCGTCGCAGACGGCGGCGCTCCTCGGCACGCATCGCAATACCGTGATCGGACGACTCGCCCGCGCCGAAGCCCTGCTCGGTCACCCCGTCCCGGAACGACGGTTGGCGCTCGCCGTCGCGCTCGAGGCCGATCACCGCCTCGGGTTCTCCGGTCAGCGCTGACGATCGCCTCCATCCGACCGCGCCCTGTCCCCTGATCTACCCCGACCTCGCCGCCACCGGCCGCGACTGGAAGCGCTACCAACTCACGATCGGACTCGGGCTCCATCCCAGCGCCACCGCCGAGTTGCCACTCGACGGCGTGCGCTGAGCGCGCGGCGGCGAATCGGTCAGCGCAGCTCCGGTGCGGCGAGGTCCGCAGTCCATTTCTCCTCGATCCGGCCGAACCGCCACACCGCGAGCGCCATGGCCCACACGACGACGAAGACACCAACGATCACGTACCCGACGGAGCCCAGGTCCAGGCCGCTGAAGAAGTCCCAGGGCGCGCCGGTCAAGGTGAGCTTGTCGGCGAGCACCTGCGCGAGCTCGATCGTGCCGATCACGAGGGCCACGGCGACCGACAGGCCCGTGATGGTGATGTTGTAGAAGACCTTGCGGACCGGTTGGGAGAACGCCCAGCCGTACGCGACACTCATGAAGGCGCCATCGATCGTGTCGAGCAACGTCATGCCGGCGGCGAACAGGATCGGGAGCGCGAGGATCGCGTAGATCGGAAGACCGCTCGCGGCGGCGCTGCCGGCCGTCGCCAGCAGCGCGATCTCGGTCGCCGTGTCGAAGCCGAGCCCGAAGAGGAGCCCGAGGGGATACATGTGCCAGGGCTTGGTGACCGCGCGGGTGGCCCGGCCGAGAAAGCGGTTCATGAAGCCACGCTGGTTGAGCTGCGCCTCGAGCTCGGCCTCGTCGTAGAGGCCGTGGCGCATACGCCGGAAGACCTTCACGATCCCCAGGAGCACGGCGAGGTTGATCAGGCCGATCAGCAGCAGGAACGCGCCGGAGACGGTCGGCCCGATCAGGCCCGTGGCCTGGTGGAGCGTCGATCCATCGTCGCGGACGGCACCGCTGAGCCCGCGGATGCCCGCGGCGAACAGGAGTGCGAGCAGGACCACGACCGAGGCGTGGCCGAGCGCGAAGAAGAACCCGACGGTGACCGGCCGCTGGCCGTCGGCCATCAGTTTGCGCGTGGTGTTGTCGATCGCTCCGATGTGATCGGCGTCGAACGCGTGGCGCATGCCGAGCGTGTACGCCGTGATGCCGACGCCGACGCCGAACGCACCCTCGCCTCCGAGGCCCAGGTGCGCGGGCACGATGACCCCGAAGAGCAGTCCGAAACCGACGGCGTGCAGCGCCACGATCACCGCCGCCACGCCGGCGACGGTTCTCCATTCCCGCGCACTGACGTCGCTCATGACGCGGCCGGGGTCTCCCAGTGCAGCTCGGTGACCTCCCCGCCGGACACGACCACCTCTCGAGCCCGCACCTCACCGCCTACCCACAACGTGTACGGACCCTGGGCGATCGAGTCGAAGACCGCGGCGTAGAACGTCTGCCCGCCCAGCGGTCGCTCGAGGACGTGCTGGTGGCTGCGAACGGCGTCCTGGCCGGCAAGGCTGATCTCGATCGGCGTATCGATCTCGTCCGCGTTCCAGTGCACCACGAGGGCGCCCAGCTCGCCGCCGATGTTCAGGACGACGGGTTCGGGGTGCGGGCGCACGACCGGTTCGGGGCTCATGGCGTGACTCCCGGGATCGTCACGGGCGGCGCGGCGTTGACCGCGACCGGAGCCGGCGTGCTGAATCCGTCGTTTGGGTCTCCGAGATAGGGGAACCGGGTGAGGAACCTCACCCCGGGACCGCCCTTCTCCCCCTCGGGCGGGGTGGGGACGCCCTGCGTCACGATCGCGACGGCGAGGTCCGGCACGTACGACGCGTCGAAGAACGGCCGAAACGCGCCCGTGAGCGCCCGGACGAAGATCGTCACGACGTCGTCGGTGACGCGGCGGCCGTTCGGGTAGCCGGCGGCGTCGCCTGCGATCACCCCGAGATCGGAGCGGATGGTCGCGGGCGGTACCGCGACGTTGAGTCGCAGCATGTCGGCCTGGATGGGCCCGGTGAAGTTCTGCAGCTTGGGCACGATGCCGCCCTTCACGCCGGTGAGGACCAGTGCGACCATGTCGCTTCGCGCGGTCCCGTTGAGCTTGCGCAGCGTCTCGAACTGCCCCGGGTAGAGGTCGGGGATCCGGCGCGACAGCTCGGGCTGCTCGACACCGGCTCGGTACTCGGAGTCGCGGCTCGGCGGGCTGCCGTTCCATCCGTCCTTCTTGGTCATCGTGACCAGCAGCTCGTTGAACAGCGGGTTGCCCAGCCGCGAGACCTGCACCCACGGCCCGGACTCGGTGTGCTGCCCGGTCCGGTCGCCTCGCACGCGCATCTTGCGGCGGGACGCAGCGCCCCAGATCCCGATGGTCGCCGCCGCAGCCGCCGGGTCCTTCGGAGCCGTGCCGTCGCGGGTGAGGGCCGTGATCGGGATCTGCAGCGCGATCGTGTGCACGTTGATCGCGTTCTTGAACGTGTCCACGCCGATCGTCGGCGCCATCGGGGCCACGTGCAGGGTCTGGAACGGCCGGAGGTCGGCGAGGTCGAAGATGGCTCCGAGGTCGGCGAAGAACCCGTCGTTTCGTTGCCCCGCGAACACCGTCTCTCCGGTCGGGAGCTTGTGCACCGCCGCGACGGCCAGCGCGTCGTAGTTTGGCGTGGAGTGCGGACCGATGTTGCACGGCGGGCTCGGCAGGTCGGTCGCGATCGTCACGGGCTTGCGGCCCCGGACGGTCTTCGTGATCGAGTAGGTCTGACGGCGGTTGAAGTGCGGGTCGGTCAGTGACTCGATCGGGCCCGTGTTGTAGAGGAACGTCGTCGGGTCGACCACCTGCGTCTTGAAGGTGAACGTGTACGTGATGTCGGGGACGGCGTTGCCGGCGTTGGCCACGTGCACCTCGTAACGGACGTCCGTGCCGAACTCGTAGAAGTTCGGGCCGCCCGCTGCGGCCTCGGCGGGCACGTAGTTGGTCAGGATCGTGACCGTGTCGGGACGATCCGGACTCACGAACGCGTACGTGTCGGTGTTGTCGGCCACGGGATCCTGGCTGATCTCCGGAGCTTCGCGATGGGAGGACATCAGCCGGCCTTCCGTTTCGTCGAGGTCGTCTTGCGCTTGGGCTTCGTCTTGGGCTTCTTGACCGCGGGCGCATTGAGCAGTTTGTGCACGAGGGCGCGGTCGCGCACGGTGCGCTGGGTCTCACCGGAGACGATCACGACGGTCCCCTCCTTCACGTTGTGGACGTAGGCCATCGTCGGCCCGACCGGCGGCGGGGCGGTGGGGTTCGCCGTGGTACGAGGGGTCTCCGCGGCTGCCGCCGCCTCGGACTCCAGCACCACCGCCGTCGGCACGCCGACCAGGGCCGCGCTGGCGGCGTATCCGCCCGAACGCCTCAGGAACGACCGGCGGTCCGTGCCATCGAGGTGGTCGAGGGTGGGGGCGTCCGTGCGGCGCCAACGGAACGAGGTCCGTCGAAGCCGCGGCCCCGTGACGTCCGTTCCGTCCCGGTCTGCATTGCCATCCATGTCGCGTCCTCGCGTGTCGGTGCTCACACCTGATGCGCAAGGACTTCGACCGTACGCCCGCCCGTCATGAACGCGTGGTGAATGATCGGCGACCGCTGCGGACCGGGCGCGGATCGCCCCGTCACGCCAAACCGGGTACCCGGCTGCACCACGGAGTGGAACCCACCTGTAAGACGGACGTCGAGGCGCACACTCGCGCCTACCTACAGCGGTGTAACCTGGCCGCATGTTCCGCGCTCTCCGGTGGTCCCCGACCGGTCGTCCCGCCCTCGGCTCAGCCGCCCTCGCGGCGGCCTTCGCCCTCAGCCTCCCGGCCGTCGCATCCGCGCAGGTCTCCGGCGAGAGCCCGGGCGCCGGTGGCGCCGAGCTCGACCAGATCTTGATCGCCACCACCGGCGCGACGATCCTCACGATCATCCTGCTGGTCGTCGGCTTCGGTCACCGCAGCGGCAAGGTGCCGCTCCTGCGCATCGTCGCGGCCTTCGCGGAGCGTCGTTCCGGCCTTCCGGGCTGGGTCGCGCTCCCGTCCGCCTTCTCCGGCGTCTCCCTACTCATCGCCGTGTTCGGCATGTATTGGGACATCGCCCTCCACATCGACGACGGCCGCGACGCCGGTCCTCTCGCCAACCCCGCGCACTACTTCATCCTGTTCGGGCTGTTCGGGATCTTCACGGCCGGTTGGCTCGCGATCGTGCTCCCGCTGCCCGGTGAGCACCCCGGGCCGACGTCGATCCGGATCGGAAAGGGCTGGCAGGCCCCGCTCGGCGGCGTGCTCGTCTGCGCGTGCGGCGCCTTCGCCCTGATCGGCTTTCCGCTCGACGACGTCTGGCACCGCATCTTCGGCCAGGACGTGACCCTCTGGGGCCCGACCCACCTCATGCTCATCGGCGGCGCTTCAATGACGCTCATCGGCATGGCCGTGCTCGGCGTGGAGGGACTGCGCTACAACGCCGCCCACCCCGAGCGTCGGAACGAGTTCCTCAGCACCCGCGCGATGCGCAACGTCGGCCTCACCGGCGGCCTGCTGATCGGCCTCTCGACCTTCCAGGCCGAGTTCGACTTCGGCGTCCCACAGTTCCGCTTCGTCGTGGAACCCGTGATGGTCATGATCGCGGCGGGCGTCGGTCTCGTGGCGGTCCGCATCTGCGTCGGCCGCGGCGCCGCGGTCTTCGCCGCCCTCTTCTTCCTCACGATCCGCGGGCTCCTCGCGGTCGCCGTGGGCCCGGTCCTGGGCGAGACGACACCGACGGTGCCGCTCTACCTCGGCTCGGCGATCGTCGTCGAACTCGTC
>JAURVW010001432.1 GCA_030655275.1 Solirubrobacteraceae bacterium | reverse complement strand
GACGGCCTCGTCGATCGGCATCTCGAGCACGTCGGCGATCGACTTGCCCTTGAACTTCACCTCGAGCGTCTCGCGGTTGTAGCGCTTGCCATGGCACTGCTCGCACGGCACGTACACGTCCGGTAGGAAGTGCATCTCGATCTTGATCTGGCCGTCGCCCTTGCAGACCTCGCAGCGCCCGCCCTTCACGTTGAACGAGAACCGGCCGGGCATGTAGCCGCGGGCCTTCGCCTCGGGCGTCTTCGCGTAGAGCCCACGGACAACATCCATCAGGCCCGTGTACGTGGCCGGGTTGGACCGCGGCGTACGACCGATCGGCGACTGGTCGACCTGCACGATCTTGTCGAGCTGCTCGAGCCCCTCGATGCCGCGGTGTGCACCGGGACGCTGCGTGGAGCGGTGCAGCCGCTGGGAGACGGCCTTGCTGAGGATGCCGTTGACCAACGTCGACTTGCCCGAGCCGGACACGCCGGTCACGCAGGCGAGCACGCCGAGCGGGAAGCTCACGTCCACGCCCTTGAGGTTGTGCTCGGTCGCGCCGCGCACGGTGAGGTGACCGGTCGGCTTGCGTCGCTTTGCGGACACCTCGATGCCGCGCTTGCCCGAGAGGAACTGCCCCGTGAGGGAGTTCTCGGTCGCCATGACCTCCTCGGGCGTGCCCGCGGCAACGACGCGACCGCCGTACGCGCCGGCGCCCGGCCCCAGGTCGGCGAGGTAGTCGGCGCGACGCATCGTCTGCTCGTGGTGTTCGACAACGAGCACCGAGTTGCCGAGATCCCGCAGGCGCTCGAGGGTCTTGATGAGTTTCTCGTTGTCGCGCTGGTGCAACCCGATCGACGGCTCGTCGAGCACGTAGAGCACGCCCACGAGGGCCGAGCCGATCTGGGTCGCGAGCCGGATGCGCTGGGCCTCGCCACCGGAGAGCGTCGCGGCGGACCGGCTCATCGAGAGGTAGCCGATGCCGACGTCCTCGAGGAACCGCAGGCGCTCCTCGATCTCGCGGAACACGAGGCGGGCGATGTGCTGGGCCGTCTCGGAGAGCTCGACCTCATCGAGCCACACGCGGGCCTTGCGGACCGACAGCGCCGAGAACTCGTGGATGCCGAGCCCGCCGACGGTGACCGCACGGACCTCAGGCTTGAGACGCGACCCCTTGCACTCCGGGCACGGCCGGATCGCCATGTACTGCTCGATCTTCTCGCGCACGGCGTCGGAGTCCGACTCGCGGTGGCGGCGCTCGAGGTTGCCTCGCACGCCCTCGAACGTCGTCGAGAAGGTGCGCAGGCGGCCGCGGCGGTTCTTGTACCGGACCTCGATCTTCTCGCCGGTCCCCTCCAGGATGAGCGTCTGCTTCGCGGCCGGCAGGGACTCCCACGGCTCGAACAGGTCGACGTCGTACGTCTCGGCAGCGGCCTGCAGCACGAGATGGTAGTAGCACGACAACGCACCGGCCAGCCGCCACGGCACGATCGCGCCGTCGGCGAGCGTGAGGGTCGGGTCCGGGATCGCCATGAGCGGGTCGACCTCGAGCTGGGAGCCGAGGCCGGTGCACCGCGGGCAGGCACCGTGCGGGTTGTTGAAGGAGAAGGAACGCGGCTCGAGCTCGGCGATCGAGGTGCCGCACTCCACGCACGCGAACTTCTCGGAGTAGGTGCGGCGCTCGCCCTCCCCCTCACGCGGCATCGTCGCGATCACGACAAGCCCGTCGGCGAGCTTCGTCGCCGTTTCGACCGCTTCGTGGATACGGCTGCGCGACTCGCCGCGGACGATGATCCGGTCGACGATCAGGTTGATGTCGTGCTTGTAGGTCTTCTCGAGGACGATCTCCTCGTCGAGCATCTTGAGCTCACCGTTGACCTCGACGCGCGCGTACCCGTCGGTGCGCAGCTGCTTGAGGAGATCGGCGAAGGTGCCCTTGCGGTTGCGCACGACCGGCGCCATCACCATGATGCGCTCGCCCTCCGGCAGCTCCAGCACGTTGTCGGTGATCTGTTCGACGCTCTGGCCGGTGATCTCGGCGCCGCAGTTCGGGCAGTGCGGGATCCCGATGCGGGCCCACAGCAGACGCAGGTAGTCGTAGATCTCGGTGACGGTGCCGACCGTCGAGCGGGGGTTCTTGCTCGTCGTCTTTTGGTCGATCGAGATCGCCGGCGACAGACCCTCGATCGTGTCGACGTCGGGCTTGTCCATCTGGCCGAGGAACTGCCGCGCGTAGGCCGAGAGCGACTCGACGTACCGTCGCTGACCCTCCGCGTAGATCGTGTCGAAGGCGAGCGAACTCTTGCCGGAACCCGACAGACCGGTCATCACCACGAGCGACTCCCGGGGGAGTTCGAGGGAGACGTCCTTCAGGTTGTGCTCGCGCGCCCCGCGGACGACGATCTTCGATGCAGCCACCCGCAGCATGCTAGCGGGGCGAACGGACGTTCGACCGGTCCGAGGGCGGGCAAGAGGACACGGGGTGTCCTATGTCTCGCCGAATTCCGCTCCCATCGGGTTCCCCGCGCGGGACGCCCGTCTCGCCGCGCGCCGAAGGGCCACCGGGAGCGCTCCCAGAAGGCCTTGGAAACCGATCGAGATCTCGGCGCAAAAGCGGACACGACCGCCCATGAACGGCCGTCTCGCTTGAGTTCGCGGGCATTCTGGACTAACCCGATGTCTAATGGCGCGAATCACTCAAACAATGTAAACTTAGTCAGGAATTACTTGTTTGCCGATCGCGCCACCCACCCGGCCGCGGCACCAGAGGAGTCCCATGACCAAGAAGACCAAGAGCGCCGTCGCGGCGCTCACGCTGGCCGCTGCGCTGGCCCCCGCCACGGCCGCCGACGCAGCCACGATCGCCGGCTCCGGTTCGAGCGCGAACACGCCCTACATCGAGGCACTGTTCAAGGAGTACAAGAAAGTCGACAAGACCAACACCTTCACCTTCCTCCCGAACAACGGCAACGCCGGTGCGAAGGACGTGCAGGAGGGCCGTAGCGCCTTCGCCATCCAGACCCGCGCGCCGCTGCCCTCCGACTCGGGCCTGTCGTACTCCAAGCTCTTCCTCGACGCCCTCACCATCTCGGTGCATCCGTCGAACAAGCTCTCGAACATCTCGACGGCGCAGACGAAGGACATCTACACCGCGAAGACCACCGAGTGGTCAGCGCTCCCGGACTCCGGCCTCACGAGCCCGATCGCCGCCTTCGGTCGCCCGGCCACCGCCGGTCTGTTCACGTTCTTCACGGCCGCCGTCCTCGAGGGCGCCGCGACCGCGACGTCCGTGACGCCCGTCGACAAGGACGGCGAGGTCGCCGTCGCCGTCTCCAAGAACCCGGCCGGCATCGGCTACATCGGCCTCGCGAACTCGAAGCCGGCGGCCGGCGTCAAGCGCCTGTCGGTCAATGGCACCCCCGCGACGCCGTCGACGATCAAGAGCCTCAAGTACCCGCTCTCGCGCTACTCGTGGATCGTCCTCCCGGCCGAGAACCCGAACAAGGCCGCCGTCAAGTTCGCCGACTGGATCCGCTCGAGCTACGAGGCCGGCCAGGTGCTCACGAAGCTCGGCGCGGTGCCGGCGTTCAACGCCAAGAAGCCCGCCAAGGGCAAGAAGAAGTCGAAGAAGTAGTCAGGTTCCGTGGACCTCCAGGTTCATCCGGTGTCGCCCGCCCCGCGCGGGCGACATTCCGACCGTCGCGCCGAGCTGCTGCTCGGCGCGCTGGTCGTGACGGTCGTCGGCTTCGTGCTGGCGATGATCGCGTTCGTGTTCCACGAGGGCTGGCCCTCGTTCGCCAACAACGGGTTCGCCTGGTTCGGCGGCGGTGGCAACATCGACCGTCAGACCGAGGCCATCTTCACCTCGGCCAACATGGGCGAGACGCCCGTCTACACGTTCCATGCGTGGCCGATCCTGTGGGGCACGTTCCTCGTGACGGGCTTCGCGGTGACGCTCTCGTTCGTCTGCGCGCTGTTCGTCTCGGTCTTCATCGTCGAGTTCGCGCCGGACTGGATGCGTCGCATCATCGAGCCCGTCATCCGCCTGCTCGCCAGCATCCCGTCCGTGATCATGGGCCTGCTCGGCGTGCTCGTCGTGGTGCCGTTCATAGGCCAGCACGTGATCAGCGACGACATGCGCCGCTCGGTGTCCTACATCGTGTCGCTCAACGGCTATTCGATGCTCGCCGGCGTCTTCATCCTCACGCTCATGGTCGCGCCGCTCATGACGGCCGTGTTCGTCGACGGGCTGCGGCAGGTACCTCGCGGCTGGCTGGAAGGGTCGCTCGGACTGGGCATCAACCGCTGGCGCACGTTCTGGAAGATCGGCGTCCGCACCGCCCGACCGGCGCTCGTGGCCGGCACGGTCCTCTCGACCGCCCGCGCGATGGGCGAGGTGATCATGCTCGCGATGGTCTGTGGCGGCGTCGGGTTCGCCCCCAACCCCAAGGACGGGTTCATCTTCTTCCTCGAGCCGACGAAGCCGATCGCCGCCGCGATCCTGCAGTCCGCCGAGGAGCTCACGTCGCCGCCGATGCGCGACACGATCTTCGCGATGGCGTCGGTCCTCCTCTT
>JAURVW010001427.1 GCA_030655275.1 Solirubrobacteraceae bacterium | reverse complement strand
CTCCCTCTTCCGGCTTTTCCCCCTCCTCCCTGTGGCCTTCCCCTTCTCTTCCTCTTCAAATTATGAAAGTGCAACGGAGAAACAATAAGTTCAAATTCACTTTACAGGATTTTTTAGTTGATTCAGGCTCCTCTCTCGCTCTTTCCCCCTGGCTCCCCCCGGGCTTTCTTTGCCCCCTCCTCTCCCCCGCTCGCCGGCTTTCCCCTCCCCTCCCCCCCTCCCCCTTTCGGGCCGCTCCCCTGGCCCTCGGTTCTTTCGTGGATCCTCTTCTCTCTGCTCCTCTGCCTCCCATTCCTTCTCCCCTTCCGTCCTCCCTTTCGCTCCTCTGCCGGGTCTCTCGCTCTTTGCCTGCCTCCCCTGGTTTGCTGGCTTTTCTGTTTCTTTCTCCCCCCTCCTCTTCTCCCTTTGGCCGGTGGTTTTTCTCCGGTCCCCCCTGCTTTGCGCTGGGTCTCCTGCTCTCCCTTCCCCCCCCCTGCTCCCCCTTCCTTTTGGCTTCTCTGGTTCTTGTCCGGCCCCTCTCTCCTCTTCGCCTCTCCCCTCCCCCCGCCGTCCTCCCCCCTCTGCCATCCCCTCCTTTGTGCGGTTCCCTGTGAAAGCGATTGTGTTCTAGAGTCTTTTTGAGGTCAGTTTTTTGAAGCCACTTTTTGTGGCCACTTTTTTGAGGCCACTTTTTGAAGCCACTTTTTTGTCCGGAGTTTTTTGTCCGGAGTTTTTTGAAGCCACTTTTTTGTCCGGAGTTTTTTGAAGCCACTTTTTTGTCCGGAGTTTTTTGTCCGGAGTTTTTTGTCCGGAGTTTTTTGTCCGGAGTTTTTTGTCCGGAGTTTTTTGAAGCCCATTTTTGTCCGGAGGTTTTAAAGCCTTTTTCTTGGTACGAATTTGATTGCGGTTCTGTAATGGGATTTTCAGGCGAAATGCCGACCCCTCCTAAAGAGGTGCAATCTCTCTCGGGCGGGCGGCGCCTGCGTCGCGCGCGCGCATTAACTTAGAGCGCTTACCCGTTTTCTATTC
>JAURVW010001425.1 GCA_030655275.1 Solirubrobacteraceae bacterium | reverse complement strand
TGCCCTTCTCGGTCTACGAGAGCAACCAGCGCGTCGCCACCCTCCCGACGAGCGTCGTCGCCTTCTTCCTGCTGCTGATGCTCGTGTTCATCGCGGGCTCGCGGCTCGTTGCCCGCTTCATCCACGAGCGCGGTTCCTTCGGCCTGCAGCACGCGGCCCGCGGCGGCCGGTCGGTGCTGATCGTCGGCGCGGGCGACGGCGGCCGGCTCGTGCTGCGCGAGATCATGCGCAACCCGGCCCTCGGCATGCGACCCGTCGGCTTCGTCGACGACGACCCCAGCAAGGTCGGCCTGCGGATCGACGGCGTGCGCGTGCTCGGCACCACCGAGGAACTCGCCCGGATCCTCGACGACGTCGAACCCGACGACGTGACGATCGCGATCCCCTCGGCCCCGGGCACCGTCCGTGCGCAGGTGGTGCGCGACTGCCGCTCGCGCGGGATCACCGTGCGCACCCTGCCGACGGTCTTCGAGCTGCTCCAGGGCGACGGCCGGTACGTGCGCCAGGTGCGCGACGTGAAGGTCGAGGACATCCTCGGCCGCGCTCCCGTGAAGATGGAACTCGATCGCGTCGGCGCGTACCTGCGCGGGCAGACCGTGATGATCACCGGCGCGGGTGGGTCGATCGGCTCCGAGCTCTGTCGGCAGATCGCGCGCGTCGGCCCGGCGAAGCTGATCCTCGTCGACCACGCCGAGGACAACCTCTTCGAGATCCACCGCGAGCTCGTCGGCGACCGCCACGTGGGTGCCGAGATCGCCTGCGCCGTGCTCGCCGACTGCCGCGAGGAGGACCGCATGCGCGAGGTCTTCGGCGACCACCAGCCGACGGCCATCTTCCACGCGGCGGCCTACAAGCACGTCGGGCTCATGGAGATGAACCCCGTCGAGGCGGTGCGCAACAACTCCCTCGCCACGCGCCTCGTCGCTCGTCTCGCGGGCGAGTTCGGCGTCGAGACGTTCGTGCTCATCTCGACCGACAAGGCCGTCGATCCCGCCACCGTGATGGGCGCCAGCAAGGCGCTCGCGGAGTGGGCCGTCGAGGCCGAGCAGCAGCGGTTCCCGAGCACGCGGTACGCGGCCGTGCGCTTCGGCAACGTGCTCGGCTCGTCCGGCTCCGTCGTCCCGATCTTCCGTCGCCAGATCGCCGTCGGCGGCCCCGTCACGGTCACCGATCCGGAGATGACCCGTTACTTCATGACGATCCCGGAGGCGGTCCAGCTCGTGATCCGCTCCGGCACGCTCGGCACCGGCGGCGAGCTGTTCGTGCTCGAGATGGGCGAGCCCGTGAAGATCATGGATCTCGCGCGCACGATGATCGAGCTGAGTGGCCTGGAGCCCGGCAAGGACGTCGCGATCGAGGTGATCGGGCCGCGCCCGGGCGAGAAGTTGCACGAGGAGCTCTTCGGTTCGCACGAGCAGAGTTCGCCGACCGCGGCCGAGCGGATCATGCGCGCCGACCGCCCGTCGATCGCCGCCAGCGTGGTCGACGAGGCCTTCGACCGGATCAACCTCCTCGTGCTCGAGGGCGACGCGGCCGGCCTGGCCGCCGAGGTCTCCGCACTGATCGAAGCCGCCCGCGGCGACGGCGTGCCCACGCCGCCCTCGGGCCGCAACGGCGCCGTCCCAGCCGACGGCGCGCTGCTCGGGGCCGGTGCGCCGGTTCCGGTTCCGGTTCCGGGCACCTCGGAAACCTGAGCCGCAGCGGCGGGGCCGCCCCGCTGCCCCGCACCGTAGGATGAGCCGCCATGGTCACGGCCGCATTGGTAAGCGACACCCTTTCCGCGATCGGTGCGATCGGCGGACTGCTGTCGATCGTTGGGGTCGGACTCCTCATCCTGCTCGTGGCGTCGCAGTCCCGGCAGATCCGCGCGATGCGCGAATGGATCGAGCAGGAGCCGCAGCGTCAGCAGGAGACGGCCCAGCGCGTGATCGCCGAGGTGCAGCGCCGGATCGCCGCCGCCCGTGAGCGCCGCACCACCCCCGCGGCCCCCGGTGTCCCGCCGCTCCCGGCCACGCCGGGTGCTGCCGGCGTGAAGCCCGCGCCGGGCACGCTCGGCGCCACCCCCGAGGCGCAGGCGCTCGCCGCCAAGGCCTCCGGCTCGCCCGACGGCCCCGAGACCGCGATCCAGGGCCCCGGTTCGCCCGCCTTCGCGCCGCTCACGCCGGCCGCCGGCGCCGAAGGCTCCGTCCCGCCACCGCTCTCGCTCGACGACGAGCCCGCGATCGTGTCCGAGATCCTCGGCCAGGAGACGCAGGCCGCCGACGTGCTCGACGAGGAGGGTCTCGTCCCGCCGACGATCCCCGCGTCGCGCTCGCGCGACCAGCGATATGGCGAGGACCAGTTCGACCTCGAGGAGGAGGAGCCGCGCTCCAACCGGCTTCTGTTCGGCGTCGGCGCGGTCGCGCTGCTCGCCGGCATCGTGCTCATCCTCACCACGCTCCTGGGCGGCGGCGACCCGAAGAGCCCGACCACGACGGCCAACGGGGACGGCAACACGCCCGAGGCGACGGCCAAGCCCAGGGCGACGCCCGCGGGCGTGGATCCCAGCACGGTGACCGTGCGGGTCTACAACGGCACCACGATCACCGGTCTGGCCTGCCGCGCGACGAACGCCCTCAAGGCGGCCGACTACTCCGTCGGTGATCCGCTCACGCGCGGCAGCAACGAGGTCCTGAACGCGACGATCGTGATGTACCGCCCGAACTTCAAGGCAGCGGCGACGCAGGTCGCCAAGGACCTCAAGGTCGCGGCGACGGGCGTGCAGCCGATCGATGCCGCCACGAGCTCCGAGGCGGGCGAGACGGCCGAGGTGGTCGTGATCACCGGCGCCGACTACGACGACGGCAGCACGGGCTGCTCCACGACCGGCTGAGCGCCGCCGCGCGATGACCGACGCCTCCGCGGCGCGCAGTCGTCCGGCCGAGGCGCGCGTCTCCGTCACCCCCACGGTGCTGCTCGCGCGCCACGGTGAGACCGACGACAACGCCGCCGCCCGCTTCCAGGGTGCCCGCAACCCACCGCTCAATGCGCGCGGGCGGGCTCAGGCGGCCGCGCTGGCCGAGGCCCTGGCGACCGCCGGCGCCGATCTGCTCGCAGGGGGCGCCGCCCGCGCCGGCCACGACGACGTTGCAGGACCCGTCCCGCCGGTTGGCGTGATCTGGGCCAGCTCGTACGCTCGGGCACGTGAGACCGCCGAGATCATCGGGGAGCGCTTGCGCCTGCCCGTCGTGCTCGACGACCGGCTCAAGGAGAGCGACGTCGGCCGGTGGTCGGGGATGACCTACGCCCAGGTCCGGCAGGAGCAGCCCGCCTGCTTCGCCCGATGGGTCGACGGCGACCCCGAGCACCGCTTTCCCGGCGGTGAGTCGCTCGCGCAGGTGGCCGACCGCGTCGGCGAGGTGCTCGCCGAGGCGCGGGAGCTCGCGCCGACCGCCCTGCTCGTCTGCCACGGCGGCGTGATCCGCACGGCGCTGCGCGTCGTCGGCCATCCGGCGGCCGGGATCGCGGTCGCGATGAACGGCGAGGCGGTGGCGCTGTGAGTCGCGACCGGCCCACACCCCGCGCTCCGCGCCCCACGGCCGACCTCCCGGGTGGCCGCACGGCCGCGGTCGCCTTCGCCGTCGTGATCATCGTGACGGCGCTCTCGTTCGCGCTCGCGCAGCGGCTCAAGCGCGAACCCACGCTCCTCTACGGCACGAAGGGCGTGCAGCTCTTCTCACCGAAGCTCGAGGACGGCGAGAACCGCGCGCGCTTCGCCTTCCGCCTCCGCAAGTCCGACACGATCACCGCGACGGTCACCACGCGCGCCGGCGATCCCGTCCGCACCCTCTTCACCGACCGCTACGTGCGACGTCGCGAGGGCAGCCGTCCGGCCGACCTCGTCCAGGGCTCCTGGAACGGCGCCTACGGCAGCGGCAAGCTCGCCCCCGACGGCGAATACCGGGTGCGGATCGCGATGCGCGATGCCGGCCGCGCCGTCGTCCTGCCGCTCACCTTCGAGCTCGACACCGAGCCCCCGACCCCCAAGCTCCTGTCGATCGGCCCGGAGAAGACCGGCGGCACGCCGCGCCCCGAGCTGCTCCCGCGCGCCGACGACAAGCCGATCAACGTCCGCTTCCGCGTGTCGGGCCGGTCGATGGGCATCGCCGTGATCCGCACCGATCTCACCCGGCCGCGCCTCGTGCTCGACGTCCCGATCGCGTCGGCGCCGCCGGCCGATGCGGCCGCGTCGACCACCCCGGTGCCGACGCCCCCGCCGCTGCCGCCCGGCATCTCGGCGGCAACGATGAACGGATCGCAGGGTTCCTGGAGCTGGAACGGGGTCGTCGACGGCCGCCGCG
>JAURVW010001424.1 GCA_030655275.1 Solirubrobacteraceae bacterium | reverse complement strand
CCGGCATGTCGGCCAACGAGACCCGAGATCTGATCGAGCAGTCGCTGGAACGGACCCTCAACGAGCTTCCCGCCCTCCGCAAACTGCCGCTCGTCTTCCAGCTCGAGCTCCGCAACCGCAGCGACCGCCAGCTCTACCTCGTGAAGCTCTCCGGCACCGACGACCCGCCGGTGATCGAACGCGGCGGCGGCGAGGCGGCCAAGATCATGCTCGGCGTCACGCGGCCCCACTTCAACGTGCTCGCCGAGAAGGGCACCGTCGCCATGTGGCGCGAGGCGTTCACCGCCGGCCACGCCCACGTGGCCGGCCCTTCGCAGATGCTCCAGCTCATCCTCAAGGTCGTCGAGAAGCACGAGGTACGCACCTCGGCCCGGCGACGCGGCTAGCGGTCATGGCGAACGATCCCGACGTCACCACCGGCGAGGGCTACAGCGTCTCGAGCCTCGAACGGCTCGGGCAGGGCTACGGCTTTCGCAAGATCCGCAAGCCGATGGGGATCACGGCCTTCGGGGCCAACGGCGTCGTGATGCCGCCCGACTACGCGAGCCGCAACCACTTCCACGAGTCGCAGGAAGAGCTCTACTTCGTGCACGAGGGTGCGATCGAGTTCACCTTCGGCGACGGCACCAAGCACCGCGTCGAAGCCGGCGGCCTGGCCTGGGTCGCTCCGCACACGGTCCGCCAGCTGCGCAGCGTCGGCGATGCCGATGCCGTCTACCTCGCCATCGGCGGCAAGGACGGCTACGTCGGCCACGACGGCCGCGCCGCACCGGACGTCCCTCCGGTGGCCTGAACCGGCGCCCGATCCGGCTCGCGCGGCGACCGCAGCGCGAGGCGACTCGCCCGGCCCCGGCTGTCGCAGCCGGGTCGGACGGGATGAAAGATCGATTGCATCCGGTCTTACGTGCAGGAGAGAGTGCAGGTCGCGTCGACGGTGTCGGTACCCCTTCATGGGTGTCCAGCCCGTCCTTCCCTCTCAAGCTCCGCCGTGCCGGCGTCCTCGGCGCCGCCGTCCTCGC
>JAURVW010001416.1 GCA_030655275.1 Solirubrobacteraceae bacterium | reverse complement strand
TCGAGGAGATCCCGCCGACCGCGACCCACGCCCTGCTGCTGGCGGGCGGCCGGGTACTCGCGAGCGGGGCCATCGGAGACGTGCTCACGAGCGAGCACGTGACGGCCTGTTTCGGGGTCGACGTCGACGTCGCGGCACGTGCCGGACGGTGGTCCGCGACCGTTCGGATCTGAACAAACCCGTGAACGTCCTTTCACCTATGACGAGTTGGAAACACGGGCGCCCGGGCTGGTCGGTGCCGGTCGCCCCACTGCCGTCGAACGAACCGGATTTCCTACGTGCACAACGCACACACTGGGTGTGACGTTCGTCGTGGTTCTCGGGCGCGCAGCCGCTTACGTTGGGCAGCAGATGCTCTTCCCCACCGCCCTTCCCAGCCTCGGCGCCCTCCTCACCGCCCCGCTCCGCCTGGCCGCCCGCTCCGTCGCCCGCCGCACCCTGCGTGCCCTCCCGCGCACCACCGCCGTGCGCACCACGCCCAGCCGCTGAGCCCGGCGGCGCAGGCAGCGTCCTGCATCGCTTCCCGCCGACCGACCCGAGCCCCGCGCTGCTGCGCCCACGGCTCGCCGGTCCCTCCGCCGACACCCACCCGGGTGGCGGCGCCGCGCCGCACTCCCGCCCGCGCTGAGTCGTCCGTACTCTCCTTAGCGTGAACGAGCCGGAGAACACGACGCCCGACGACGCCGAGGGCCCGTCGATCGACCAGTACGTCGACGAGATCTCCGGCGAACAGGTCGACCCCGAGGGCGACTACGAGACCCGCATCGACCCCGAGGCGCTCGCGACCGCACTCGCGGTCCTCGCCCAGCTCGACACGCTGCCGGTCGACCATCCCGATGCCGTGCAGGTGCGCATCGCGACGAACGGCATCTGGAAGTCGCTGAAGAAGCGCCGCAAGCGCCTGCGCCGCGACGAGGTCGTCAACCACGACGCCGCCGTCACCGCGTCAACCGCGACCGCCGCCCCCGGCCGGATCGACGACGAGACCGCGGGCATCCTGCTGAAGCCGACTGCCCACGGCATCGTCGGCACCCTCAAGCAGGCCCGGCCCTGTTACATCTGCAAGGAGCGGTACACGGAGGTCGACGCCTTCTACCACCAGCTCTGCCCCACCTGCGCGGCGTTCAACTGGTCGCGGCGCGAGGCCGGCGCCGACCTCACCGGCCGCCGCGCCCTGCTCACCGGGGGCCGCGCGAAGATCGGCATGTACATCGCGCTGCGGCTGCTCCGCGACGGCGCCCACACCACGATCACGACGCGCTTCCCGGCCGATGCGCTGCGCCGCTTCAAGGCGATGCCCGACAGCGAGACGTGGCTGCACCGCCTCAAGGTGGTCGGCATCGACCTGCGCGATCCCCGCCAGGTGATCGCCCTCGCCGATGACGTCGCCGCGGCCGGCCCACTCGACATCCTCATCAACAACGCCGCGCAGACCGTCCGCCGCACCTCGGGCTCCTACAGCCAGCTGATCGCCGGCGAGATGGCCGACCCGACCGCGCTCACCGAGGGCGGCTCGGAGGTCCTGGTGCTCGGGCAGCCGCACGACGCGCACCCGTTGTCGATCACGGGCCTCGCCTCACCGCATCTGGAGGCCGGCGACGCGATCGCCGCGGCCGAGGAGATGACGGCGCTGGCGATGACCGCCGGGTCCTCGTCGCTCGAGCGCACCGCCGCGGGCACGGCGATCGACGCGGGCGGCCTCATGCCCGACATCGTCGACTCGAACTCCTGGAGCGAGGTGGTCGACCAGATCGATCCGATCGAGCTCCTGGAGGTGCAGCTCTGCAACTCGACGGCGCCGTTCCTGCTCGTGAGCCGTCTGCGCGCCTCGATGGCATCGTCGCCCGCGCACCGCAAGTACGTGGTGAACGTGTCGGCGATGGAGGGCCAGTTCTCCCGCGGCTACAAGGGGCCGGGTCACCCGCACACCAACATGGCCAAGGCCGCGCTCAACATGCTCACGCGCACGAGCGCGAACGAGATGTTCGAGACCGATCGCATCCTGATGACCGCCGTCGACACCGGCTGGATCACCGACGAGCGCCCGCACACGACGAAGGCCCGCCTCCACGAGGAGGGCTTCGCGGCGCCGCTCGATCTCGTCGACGGAGCGGCGCGCGTCTACGACCCGATCGTGCGCGGCGAGGCCGGCGAGGACCTGATGGGCATCTTCCTCAAGGACTTCAAGAAGCACCCCTGGTAGGACGCGCCTCCCGAGCTACGGGCGTTCGGCGAAGATCACGAGGTAGCCGTCGAGGTCGCGGATCCAGATCTCGCGCAGACCGGAGTTCGGGTTCGGGGTGACGTCGGCGACGATCTTCGCCTCGACCTCGCGGATCCGGTCGACGACGTCGTCGAAGTGGGTGGAGGAGAACCAGAGCGCCATGCCGTTGCCGGTGGGGAAGGTCGGATCGCTGATCGTGCCGTGGTGATGGGGTTCTTCGGCGACGTGGAGCTGCAGCACGAGGTGGCGGTCGACGACGAGCTGCTCGTACTCCTTGCCCCCGTGGCCGCTGGTCGCCCCGAGCACCTTCTGGTACCACGCACTGGCCACCTCCACGTCGGCGACGGCGATGAGCGGCTGGGGTTCGATCGAGGGCATGCCGCCGATCCTCTCACCACCGCCCGGCGGAGCCGCCGCGAAGCTGGACGGAGCTTCAGCTCCGCGGCTCTTCCCACCACGGCGTGCCGCGCTCACCGAGGGCGACCTTCGCCTCGTGCACGCGGTCTCGCGCTGCGCGCTCGGCCGTCGCGTCTCCCGCGCGTTTGGCGGTGCCGACGTCCCGCCGCGCGGCCATGAGCTGGTCGACGAGTTCCTGCCGCCGCTCTTCGGGGAGCCCGGGATCACTGGCCCGCCACCGCCGCCCGTCGACGATGATGTACCGCCCGTCGGGCGTGCGTTCGGGGCCGGAGCCCGAGTTGCCGTCAGCACCGTGTCCCACCAGGCCAGCCTGACGCGTCGTCGACGACCTCCGACGGCGCCGCGCGGTCAGGGCGTGTCGCGTCGCGTCGCGTCGGACGCGGAGTCCCACCGATTCCCGACGACGCGCGACGCGCTGGCACCGGTCGCCTCAACCCGTGTTCCGCAGTCCTCCCGCGATGCCGTTGACGGCCAGCGCGTTGGCTCGGGCGAGCGCTTCGGAGTCGTCACCGGCGCGGCGGCGTCGCAGGAGCTCGATCTGGATGAACGAGAGCGGGTCGACGGTGGGATTGCGGCGGTCGATGGAGCGCCTGAGGGTCGGCTCGCGGTCGAGGAGGCGCGGCAGGCCGGTGATGGCGGTGAGCTCCTCGACGGTCGTCTGGAACTCGGCCTCGATCTGGGGCCAGATGCGGTCCTTCATGGCGGCGTCGCCGCAGAGGGCGGCATAGCGGCGGCCGATGGTGAGATCGGCCTTGGCGCACGCCATCTCCGCGTTGCTCACGAGCGCGGCGAAGAACGGCCAGTCGCGCGCCATCTCTTGCATGAGTTCCAGGCCGTGGGCCTCACGCGCCGCGGCGAGCGAGGCGCCGAAGCCGTACCAGCCCGAGAGCACGATCCGGGCCTGCGTCCAGGAGAACACCCACGGGATCGCGCGAAGGTCCTCGATGCGGCGGCTCGCCTTGCGCTTCGCCGGGCGCGATCCGAACCGCAACTGGGAGATCGCCTCGATCGGCGTGATCTGGTGGAAGAACTCGGCGAAGTCGGGGTCGCCGTAGACCAGCGCCCGGTAGGCGGTGGCCGACTGCTTCGAGATGGCGTCGAGGACCGGGTCGTAACGCTCGCGACGTTCCCGGGAGAGCTTGGCGTCGCCGCTGCCCGCGCCTCGCAGGAGCGCCGCGCCGGTGGTGAGCTCGAGTTCGCGGTGGGCGATCTGCTCGACGCCGTACTTGTCCGACAGCACCTCACCCTGCTCCGTCACCTTGAGCCGGCCGCCGACGGTTCCCGGTGGTTGCGCCTGGATCGCGACGATGCTCGGCCCACCGCCGCGGCCGACCGCGCCACCGCGGCCGTGGAAGAAGATCCAGGAGAGGTCGTGCTCGCGCATCACTTCGGCGAGCTCGAGCTGCCCGCGGTAGATGCCCCAGCCCGAGGCCGCATAGCCGACGTCCTTGTTGGAGTCGGAGTAGCCGAGCATGATCTCCTGCTCGTCGCCGACCGCCCGCAGCGCGTTGCGGTAACACGGCTGCGCGAGGACGACCTGCATCGTCCGCGCGGATTCGGCGAGGGTCTCGCCCGACTCGAAGAGCGGCACGATCCGCAGGCGCGCGTCGATGCCGCCGGCGCGCGTGAGGCGGTTCTCCTTCATCAGGAGCAGCACCTCGAGCAGGTCGACGGGCCCGGTGGTGCCGGAGATGATGTAGCTCTGGAGCGCGTCGTCGTGGTCGCCGAGGCGCAGCTCGTCGAGCGTGCGGAACGTCTGGATCACCTCCTGCGTCGACGCGGAGAAGCCCGCGATGTCGCTCGGGATCAGCGGGCGGCGATCGTCGATCGCGGCGGTGAGCAGGTCGATCTTGAGCTGCTCACCGAGGCCGGCGTAGTCGGGCGTGAGCTCGAGCTCGGCGAGGATCTCGGCGATCGCGTCGCGGTGGCGATCGGCGTGCATCCGGATGTCGAGCCGGGCGAAGTGGAAGCCGAACACCTCGACCTGCCGGATCACGTCGCGCAGCAGGCCGTCGGCGACGAATGCACCGTGGTTCGCGCGCATCGCCGCGTCGCAAGAACGAAGGTCGGCGAGGAGCTGGTCCGGCCCCTCGTAGCCGTGGTCGGTGCCTTCGAGGGTCGCACGCAGGCGACGGGCGATCAGGCCGAACGCGCGGCGGTACGGCTCCTCGGGGCTACGCGCGATCAGGTCGGCGGCGGTGCCGGGGAACCACTCCGCGCTCTGGACGAGCAGGTCGGTGAGCTCGGCCGGCTCGCCGGTGAGGCGGCTCGACAGCGACACCTGCGCCGACAGCTCGATCACGCGGTCGCGCAGGAAGCCGAGGCAGGCGGCACGCATCAGGGTGAGCGTCTCGACCGTGACCTCGGGCGTGACGAACGGGTTGCCGTCGCGGTCGCCACCCATCCAGGTGCCGAAGCGCAGGAGGGGCGGCACGGGCACGTCGCTGCCCGGGTAGGCGTCGGCGACGGCCTGCTCGAGCTCGCGGTAGATCGTCGGGATGGCGTCGGCGATCGTCGAGCGCAGGTAGGCGAGGCCGGTCTGGACCTCGTCGCCGACGGTCGGCGTGACCGCGCGGATCTCGTCGGATCCCCACAGCTCCTGGACCGCGCCGGCGAGGCCGTGGAAGGCGGAGGACGTGTCGCCGGAGGCCGGCACCTTCTCGTCGAGCTCGCGGAGCATCGCGAACACCCGCGTGAGCTTGTTCAGCGTGGTGCGGCGGCGCGCCTCCGTCGGGTGGGCCGTCATCACGAGGTGCACCTCGGCGCGGCCGAGCAGCGCGGCGAGCTCGTCGGCGTTGGTGCCGTCTGCGGCGATCTCCTCGATGGCCGCGCGCAGCGAGCCGTTGCGCGCGGCGGGCGCCGTCGCCAGCTCGCGCTGGCGCAGGCGACGGATCCGATCGTTGTCCTCGGCGAGGTTGAGCAGCTGGAACCAGCGCGTCAGCGACCGGGCGAGCACGCCGAGATCGTCGACCGAGAGCCCGGCGATCATCGCCTCGAGCTCCGAGGCGGCACTGGCGTCGTCCGCGCGCAGCCGCTCGCCGAGCTCGATCGCCTGGCGATGCAGCGCGAGTGCCTGCTCTCCCTCCCCGGCAACGATCACCCGGTCGAGCACCTCGCGCAGCAGCGCGCGGTCGTCGGCGAACTCGCGCTCGGCGGAGGAGGCGCCGGCCGGCGTCTCGATGGTCTGGGCGACGGGCGTGGTGATCAGTAGACCTCCGGAACGAAGTGCTGTTCGGCGATGGGCGGCCGAACGTAGCTCGGATCCTCCTGCCTCGGCGGCAGGACGAGCGGCGGGGGCGTGCGATCGTCGTAGTCGACCATCGACAGCAGGTGGGTGATGCAGTTCAGGCGCGCACGGCGCTTGTCGTCGGCCGGAACGACGTACCAGGGGGCCTGGGAGATGTCGGTGTAGCGGAACATCTCGTCCTTCGCCCGGGAGTACTCCACCCATCGCTCACGCGACTTGAGATCCATCGGACTGAGCTTCCAGCGGCGCATCGGGTCGTGGACGCGCGCCTGGAACCGCTCCTCC
>JAURVW010001415.1 GCA_030655275.1 Solirubrobacteraceae bacterium | reverse complement strand
CGGCTGTCAAAAAGCCGGCCGCTCCTGCCACCAAGCCGACCGCGCCGAAGACCGCATCGGCGCCGATGCCGCTTGATCTTCAAGCGGCCGCCCGCGAGAGCGCGCCGAACCCTGCCATGAACTCCTACGCCCAGGCGCCGGTCGCCCTGCGCGGCGGTATCTTCGCCGCCAGCGCATCTTTCAAGCCAATGGCACGCCCGGTTTCCGGGCCTTTCGCCGTGGCGCCGACCAACACCACCTCGGCCACCGACATCGCGCTGGTCAAGCAGGTCATTGAGGGGAGCAGGAAGGGGCAGGATGTTGTTGTTGCCGCCGCCGCCGCCGCCATCACCGACCCTGTGGCCCGCAAGCTCGCCGAATGGGTGGCGCTGCGCAGCGACAACACCAAGCCGTCGTTCCAGCGCTATGCCGCCTTTGTGAATGCCAATCCGGCCTGGCCGCACGCCCCGCTGTTCCGCCGCCGCGCCGAAAACGCGCTGTGGAACGACAAGCTCGATGACGCCACCGTCCGCTCCTTCTTCGCCGTCAACAAGCCGTCGACCGCCAAGGGCCGCCTGGTGCTGGCCCGCGCCCTGCTCGCCCAGGGCGACCAGGACGGCGCCGCCGCCCTCGTCCGCCATGCCTGGCGGTTCCAGGAAATCAGCGGCGATGTCGAGCGCACCGTGCTCGAGCGCTATAGCAACATGCTGACCGCCGCCGACCACAAGGCGCGCATGGACCAGCGCTTCTACGAGGACGACACCGAAGGCGGCCTGCGCGCCTCCGAGCGTCTCGGCGGCAATGAACCGGCCATCGCCCGGGCCTGGACCGCCGTCATCAAGAAAGCCGGCAACGCCAAGTTCCTGCTCGACGCGGTGCCGTCCGCCGGCCAGCGCGACGCCGGCTATATTTATGCCCGCGCCCAATGGCTGCGGAAGAACGACCATCCGGAGGAAGCCGGCAAGCTGATCCTGACCGCCTCGAAGGACCCGGCCGCCCAGGTCGACGTCAATCAATGGTGGCAGGAGCGCCGCGTCCTGATCCGCACCCTGCTCGACGCCGACGACGCCCAGACCGCCTACCGCGTCGCCCGCGATGCCGCGACCCCGCCGCAGGCCAATTACCGCGTCGACAAGCACTTCACCGCCGGCTGGATCGCGTTGCGCTTCCTCAAGGACCCGGCGACCGCCGCCCAGCACTTCGCGCTCATCAACGACAACACCAACAACCCGCATGCGCTGTCGCGCGGCGGCTATTGGGAAGGCCGCGCCGCCGA
>JAURVW010001413.1 GCA_030655275.1 Solirubrobacteraceae bacterium | reverse complement strand
GCGAGGAGCACGGCGGGCTCGCTGCCGGGATTGGAGAAGTGATGTGGGAGATCTGCGTCGAACGTAACGGTGTCGCCCGGTCCGAGGGCGTGGTGCTCGCCGTCGATCTCGAGCACGACGTCGCCCCGGTCCACGAGCGCGATCTCGCGGCTACCGGGCTCGTGCATCGGCGGATCGCCGTGGCCCCCGGTCTTCGCGCCCGCGGCCAGTTCGTGGCGGGAGAGCTCGAGTCGCTGCCCGGGTAGGGCCGGCGTGAGGATCTCGAAGGCGTGGCCTCCGGAGCCACCGCCGGTGCGGCGCTCGCCCGAGCGCACGACCGTGACGGCGCCGCCCTCGTCGAGGCGCAGCAGCTGCGACAGCCTCAGATCCAGGCCGGCGGCGATCTTCGCTGCCACCTGGAGGGTCGGTGACGTGTCGGCGCGCTCGACCTGCGAAAGCATCGGAGCGCTGACCCCCGAGCGCTGCGCGAGATCGCGCAGCGACAGCCCCATCGACTCGCGCAGGGCGCGCACGCGAGGCCCGATCGACAGCGCTGCCGCGGCGTCGGGCGGGATGCCGACGACCGGCTCGATGGTGGTTGCGTCTGTCATCGCATACGTATGTTATCGCGTACAGACGTAATCCGTCAACTGCCCATGGATGCGGAACGACCAGGGGCCCCGCTCTCGCGGGGCCCCTGGCCTGCATCCTTGCGCTCCTCTGCGGGGCTGACCCGCGTTGGAGAGATGGCGTGGGTCGTTACGCCTTGAGGCCCGGGACGAAGCCGGTGCCGGCGACGGCCTTGAGAACCTGCTTCTCGGTGGCCGGCTCGTCGAACGAGACCGGAGCCGGGTAGTTGGAGTCCTGCGCCGGGGCGAGGCCCGCCTCGATCAGGAGCAGGCGGATCCAAGCGGCGTGACGCGCCTCGACCGAGTGGATCGACGCCGCAGCGGCGAGGACGGCCTTCTGCAGGACGTTGTTGACCTGGCCGGCGTACGCGGAGACGCCCGTGTCCTCGAGGACCTGAGCGGTCTTCGCGAACGTGGTCGGATCCGTGACCGCTGCGCCGAAGTTGACCGTCGGCTGCTTCACGGCGGCGCTCTTCAGCACCGTCTTGAGGGTGGCGACGTGGTCGGCCTCGTGCTTGCCGGTCACCGT
>JAURVW010001401.1 GCA_030655275.1 Solirubrobacteraceae bacterium | reverse complement strand
TTCCCTGGGTCCCCCCAGGGCTTTTGCTTTTCGGGGTTTTTTTTGCCGTTTTTGGCGTTTTTGACGTTTTTTAGGTTTTTGGACGTTTTTTGTGTTTTGATGATTTTGCCCCGTAAGGGTCGCACAGCCTTCCTCGCCTTAAAGGCGAGGTATTTTTGACCCCTTTTTGGGCTTTTTTGCTTTGGATCCCCCAGGAAAAGCGGTATTTCTTCGTTTTTGCCTTTCCAAAACATTCCTTACAGAAGGAATCAAAAACCCCCGGTTTTGGGGTCCCCTGGTCCCCTCAAGGGTTTGCTTTTCGGGGTTTTTGCCCTGTTTACCGTTTCTTGCTGTTTTTTTGAGCTCTAATGCAACTTTTTGATGTTTTTGAAATGATCCCACAGAAATTGTGTACCGTTTATATTTTCACAGATTGATTTTTTTGAGTTAATTGACTCTTTACCTATTGAGGTTTTAATCCCCTGAACTGATACCTTCCTATTTTCCGCAAATAAGAAACTCTTAGTCCTTTGCTTTTGTTTTGTTACCCCCCGGCAAACGGGATTTATTGTTTCGGATTTTAGACAATCTTATCAAATAAATGAAACCTTATTTTGGACACAATTGACCCCAGTTTGAACCCATAGGGGTGACCCTTCTTACTAGTTTTACCCGTTTCAGTGTCTAGTTTTGACATTTGAAGGTGCTTAACCCTAACTTGTTTACGCCGAATTGTTTCCGTTCCTGTTGCTTTTCTTTACCGCTTTTGTTTCTTAACCCGCGAAAACCTCTAGTTTCAATTTCTTGTCGTTTCGTCGGATTTTGGGCTTTGGTGTGAAACTCATGTGCTTTACTGCGACAACTTGGCTCGGTCGTGTACCGTCCTCTTTTACACTAGACAAATAACCGAATTTGAGCTTTTAGGCTTGCTTTATCTCCGGTAATGCTGTTTATATTAACTCTTCTGGCTGTTATTTGATTTTGCTTCCAACTTTCGGTGCACTGCCGTTTTCCTTGCTTTTTTTCTTTCGCTGCAAAGGTAGCCTGACTAGCTGGTTTCCCACTGCCTTGCTTAAAATTCTTCTTACTAATTTACTTTGACAAATTGTTTTTTCGTTAACATGTGAAACTTCGCACCATTTGTACTGCTCAGCGATAATGTTGCATTCATGTTTCCTTTATAAACGATT
>JAURVW010001400.1 GCA_030655275.1 Solirubrobacteraceae bacterium | reverse complement strand
CGTCGTCGGAGGTCGTCCAGGAATCGACGAGGTTGCGCGCGTCGAGCAGTTCGAGGTAGTGGTCGACCTCCTGGGCCTTCGCGCTGGAGGCGAGGACCACGGCGTGGCCGCGGTCGCGAAGGTCCTCGATGAGGGCGCGCGCTCCACGCAGCGGCTCGACCTCCTCGATCATCGACAGGTACAGCGCGCTCTCGGCGGCGCGGATGTCGTCGCCCTCGCTCGCCTCGACCTCTTCGCTGAGCAGCGCCCGGACCAGCTGGTCGCCGCCCATGCCGATGTGCCGGTGGATCTGCCAGATCGGCACGACGTGCGCGTGCTGCCGGAACGCGCGGAACCAGGCCAGGGCGTGATGGAAGTTCGTGTCGACGAGCGTGCCGTCGATGTCGAGGATCGCTGCGGGTTTGGACGACGGCATGTCCGCCCGACGCTACGGAGGCTCGTCGCTCGGCCAGCCGGAGCAGATCGGCCAGACGCGGTCGACGGCCGGAACGGGTCCGGGAGTCTCGGGTCGGCTCTCGGCACCTTCATCCCGTCCGCCACGACGTCCGGTTGGCCCGGGGCACCCACCGATTTCTGGTCGGTCTCGGGCGCCCAGGCTCGTCCTGGGGCGGACTTTCGCCGGGCGCCCCCGTTCCATACATTTGGCGCATGCTCGCTCGCTGGTCCCGTCTGTCCCACCGGATCGGTTGCCCTCCTCGGCGTCGCCCCATCGCCCTGCCGATCCTCCTCGCGCTCGGCCTGCTCGTCGCCGCACCGACTGGCGCTTCGGCGGCCGGCGGACCACTCAAGGGTGAGGGCAGCGGCTTGTGTGTCGACGTCGAGGGCGCCAGCCAGGACTGGGCCACGCCCGTGATCCTGTGGAACTGCCACGGCGCTGCCAATCAAGACTGGGAGCTCACGGCCGCCGGCGAGCTGCGTGCGTTCGGCGGCACGCGCTGCCTCGATGCCGAGGGCGGCCGCAGCGTCGCCGGCACACCGCTGATCTCGTACCCGTGCTTCGGCGCCGCCAATCAGAAGTGGCGCTACAGCGCCGGCGCGAAGACCATCACGGGCGTGCAGTCCGGGCTCTGCGTCGACGTGAACGGAGCCGCGACCGCCGCCGGCACGAAGCTGATCCTTTGGCCGTGCCACGGCGCGAGCAACCAGCGTTGGTCGCAGCCCGTCGGCGCCGGTGCCGACACGGTCGCGCCGACCCCGCCCGGCAAGCCCGTCGTCTCAGACCTCACCTGCCGCACCGCCACGCTTACGTGGACCGCTTCGACCGATGCCGTCGGCGTCGCCTTCTACGACGTCTACCACGACGGCCAGCTCATGAAGTCGGTCTCCGGCACAACGCGCTCCACTTCCGTGAACGTGAACCCGGGCGCCGTGTGGGGCTTCTACGTCAACGCCCGCGACGCTGCCGGCAACGTGTCGCAGGCCTCGACCACGACGACCACCACGATCCCGCAGTGCACCACCGACACCCAGGCGCCGAGCGTCCCGACCGGTCTCGCCGGCACGGCGACGGGCACCTCGGTCGCGCTGCGCTGGAACGCCTCGACCGACAACGTCGGGGTCACCGCCTACGACATCTACCGCGCCGACACAAAGGTCGGCAGCACCGCCGGCCTCACCTTCACCGACAGCGGCCTGACGGCCGCCACGGCCTACCGCTACAGCGTGCTTGCCCGCGACGCGCAGGCCAACGCCTCGGCTCGCAGCGCCGCGATCACCGTCACGACGGGCGGGGCGTGCAGCACCGTCGTTTGCTCCGCGACGACGGTCACGACCGACACCGACTTGCCCTGGGGCCTCGTGGCCGTCGGCGACGGCACGGCGATCTACACGCGCCGCGACGCTCAGGACGTGGTCCGCGTGAACCTCGCGACGGGTGCGAAGACGAACCTCGGCACGGTGCCGAACGTGCAGAGCACCGACGGTGAGGGCGGGCTGCTCGGCATCGCCGTTACGCCGCAGTTCCCGGCGTCCGACCAGTGGATCTACATCTACCACACGAGTCCGTCCGACAATCGCATCGTGCGGATCAAGCTCGCCTCCGGCAAGCTCGACCTCTCGACGGAGCAGGTGCTGCTCAGT
>JAURVW010001396.1 GCA_030655275.1 Solirubrobacteraceae bacterium | reverse complement strand
CGGCATCACCTACGAGCACCGCCTCATCGACGACATGGTCGCTGCGGCCATGAAGTGGGAAGGCGGTTACGTCTGGGCCTGCAAGAACTACGACGGCGACGTCCAGTCCGACACCGTTGCCCAGGGCTTCGGTTCGCTCGGCCTCATGACCTCCGTGCTGATGACGCCGGACGGCAAGACCGTCGAGGCCGAGGCCGCGCACGGCACCGTCACGCGCCACTACCGCCAGCACCAGCAGGGCAAGCCGACCTCCACGAACCCGATCGCCTCGATCTTCGCGTGGACCCAGGGCCTGGCCTACCGCGGCAAGATGGACGGCACCCCCGAGGTCACGCAGTTCGCCGAGACCCTCGAGCGCGTCTGCATCGAGACCGTCGAGGAGGGCAAGATGACCAAGGACCTCGCGCTCCTGATCGGTCCCGACCAGCCGTTCCTCACGACCGAGGACTTCCTCGCCGCGATCGACGAGAACCTCCAGAAGGCGAAGGCGTAAGCGGCGCCCCGCGCCCATCGCCCGCCCTCCTCACCCAACGACTGAAAGAACGCCCACATGGCCTCTCCCGTCAAGGTCACCGTCACCGGCGCCGCCGGCCAGATCGGTTACGCCCTCCTGTTCCGCATCGCCTCCGGCGCCCTGCTCGGACCGAACACGCCCGTCGCCCTCTCCCTGCTCGAGATCGAGCCGGCCCTCAAGGCCGCCGAGGG
This sequence comes from Solirubrobacteraceae bacterium, assembly GCA_030655275.1. Lineage (GTDB taxonomy): Bacteria > Actinomycetota > Thermoleophilia > Solirubrobacterales > Solirubrobacteraceae > JAGIBJ01. The sequence goes on along the minus strand of JAURVW010001396.1, from coordinate 1,071 downwards.
CACCGCGATGGAGCTCAACGACTCCGCGTTCCCGCTGCTGAAGAGCATCGAGATCACGTCCGACGCGAAGACCGCGTTCGACGGCGCCTCGGTCGCCCTGCTCGTCGGCGCGCGCCCGCGCACCGCTGGCATGGAGCGTGCCGACCTCCTCGAGGCCAACGGCGGCATCTTCAAGCCCCAGGGCGAGGCGATCAACGCCGGCGCCGCGGACGACATCAAGGTGCTCGTGGTCGGCAACCCCGCCAACACGAACGCCCTCATCGCCGCCGCCCACGCCCCGGACGTGCCGAAGGAGCGCTTCACCGCGATGACGCGCCTCGACCACAACCGTGCGATCGCGCAGCTCGCCGCCAAGACCGGCGCCGACGTCACCGACATCACCAACATCGCCATCTGGGGCAACCACTCCCCGACGATGTTCCCGGACCTCTACAACGCGAAGGTCAAGGGCGTCAACGCGTTCGAGGCCGCCGGTTCGGATCTCGACTGGTACCGCGACGTGTACCAGCCGACCGTCGGCAAGCGCGGCGCCGCGATCATCGAGGCGCGTGGCTCCTCGTCGGCCGCCTCCGCCGCGTCCGCCGCGATCGACCACATCCGCACCTGGGTCGACGGCACGCCCGAGGGCGACTGGACCTCCATGGCGATCCCGTCCGACGGTTCCTACGGCGTGCCGGAGGGGATCATCTCCTCCTTCCCCGTCACCGTGAAGGACGAGGTCTACTCCATCGTCCAAGGTCTCGAGATCCCGGCGTTCGCGCAGGAGAAGATCGACGCGACCGTCGCCGAGCTCGTCGGCGAGCGCGACGCGGTGAAGGAGCTTGGTCTGATCTAGGCCGCTCGTTCTCGGGTGGGTCTGCGGCGGGGCGGGGGTGGCTCCTGCCTTGCTGCGGGCCCAGCCGTCCGGTTTCGCGCGGGGCGCGAAGCCCGTACGTCTGGTCGCTGACCCGCCGGCAGAAGCCACCCCCGCCCCGCCTCGTGGGTTGCGGGGTCGGAGCGGCCTGGGTCGGGTCGCTCCTTCGCCGCTCTGCGGTCGCCGGCGAGGTCGGCTTCGGTTGCGACGACCCTCTG
>JAURVW010001395.1 GCA_030655275.1 Solirubrobacteraceae bacterium | reverse complement strand
GAGAGGGTGGCGGCGCGGCCCCTTCCAAAGCCGCGCCACCGTCCCTTCCTGCGCGCCGCTGGGGCGCGAAGTGTGTGGCGTCCCGCCCCTGCTCGAGCGGGACGCCCAAGGCCCGCCTTCCGGCGGACGCAAGTCTCGTGCGATGTCGCCGGATGGCGGCGGCCAGCGCGGTCGACGCGCGGCCAGCACGCGTCGACGTGTTCGCCTCGAAGCCCGTCTAGGTCGCGACCTCGGCGATCACGGCTTCACCTTGGTCTTGAGCGAGTCGCGGGTGCCGCCGGCGTAGCCGATGCGGGTGGAGATGGTGAAGGTCTTCTTCTTCGCGAGCTTCTTGGTGACGGAGAGCGCGCCCTTGGGCACCTTCACGGTGATGGTGGCGCGGCCGGCCTTCGGGAGCGACACGACGAGCGTGCGCTTGCCGGCGAGGGAGACGACCTTCGTGCCGCGGATCAGCTTCTTCTTGCCGACCTTGGCCTTCGGGATCGCGACGCCGCTCGGCAGGCCGAACTTCAGCGACCGCATCGTCTTGCCGGTCGGCGCGGAGATCTTGAAGGTGAGACCCTTGCGAGCGCTGCCGGACACCTTCACGAGGGCGGCGCCGGTGCCGAGGACCGAGCCGCAGTTCGTGGTGGCGGTGCGTTCGGCGGTCGCGCCGGACTGCCCGACGAAAGACCCCTTCAGCGAGACCTTCGGGCTCGAGCAGAGCTTCTTGGTGGAGATCAGCGCGCCGCGCGGGCCGCCCTCCATCTGCAGGTCGAACACGGTGAGCGGCACGTCGGGCAGCGACGGGAGGTTCGTCACGAGCTGGCCGCTCTTCTGGTCGATGGCGATCGTGCCGAGGATCCGGGCCGCGAACCGACCCTGCAGCTGGATGCCGATGCCGGGCAGCGGCTCGCCAGCCACCTTCACGAGGCTCACGGTGCCGCTCACGACCTCGGAGGTGATCGAGAGCGTCGCGGTCACCTTGCCCGTGATCGCGTCGGGGGAGCAGGTCCCGGCGTCCCAGTCGGTGCCGGGGCAGGCACGACGCGCAGTGACGAGGTCGGCGCCGATGCCGTCCGGGAGCACGACGCGCGTCGACTTGATGTTGGAGCCGCCGGCGGGCAGCGAGACCTTCACGCCGAGCGACGGCTTGTCGCCCTGGCCGGTCTTGCCGGTGAGCGAGAAGGCGAGGCCCGGGTCGAACGAGAGCTTTTCGCAGCCGGAGACCCGGAAGGTCGAGGGCACGTCGGCCTGGGCGCCGCGATCCGAGAACAGTGACGACACGCTGGAGAGCGGGGAGCAGTTCGTCGGGTTGATCGCGAAGCCGGGACGGTCGAGCGCAACCGAGAACGAGCGCAGGTTGAGCGAGAGGCCCTTGTAGCGCGTGGGCACGTCGGCGATGAAGCGCAGCCCGAGATCCGGCTGGCGCAGCTCGATGCGGGCGGCCACGTTGAGCTTGCCGAGGTCGACGCCACCGAACTTGACCGGCACCATGATCACGACGCCGGCAACGGCGCCTTCGTCGCGGGTGCGCAGGTACACGTCGCCCGTGATCGACAGCGGCTTGGGGCCGACGCCCGAGGTCGAGGTGACCGTGCCGATGCGGCTGGTCTCCGGGCACGCGAACGCGGCGGCCTGGTCGACGGTGCACTCGGTTGCGAGGTTGAGGTCGGAGATGATGCCCGCCGGCAGGTTGGCGACCACCTTCGTGATGCGTGCCTGGCGGTCCGGGCGGACGGTGTCGACCGTGGTGACCGTACGGGCACCGGCCTGCGGGTTGGCCGTGGAGACGGCGATCGACGGGGTGAAGAGGTTGGGGTCGATGCAGTCCTCGTCGATCGTGAGCGGCAGCTCCTGGCGGCGCGCGATGCCGTCGCTCGCCGGCGTCGCCTCGACGTAGCCGGTGGTGGTGCCGCACTGGCGCGGCGTGACCATCGCGGAGTGCTCGCCGCCGCGGAAGGTGAGGCGGAAGGTGCGGAAGAGGACCTGCGGGAGGTCGTCGAGCGTGGACTCGATGCGGCCGTCGGCGTCGATCTTCATCGTGCCGCGGAGCTTCACGCGCGGGGAGTCCGGCGCGGTGCCGAAGCCACCCTCGATGAAGAGCTGCGGCAGCTCACCCTCGGCGGGCTGCTCACCGACGTACGCGGCGCCGGAGAACTCGTTGGCCTGCAGCGGCGAGATGAAGGTGACGTCGCCGACCTGGGAGGCGGCCGGGCAGGTGGAGCGCTCGCTGCGATCCCAGCCGAACTGGGCCGCGGTGCAGAGCGGGAGGCTGTCGGGGCCGCTGGCGAGCTGCGCGCCGAGCTCGAGGCCGGCCGGGAGCGTGAGCACCGTCTTGCCCATGTTCGCGGTGACCTTCGGGTCCTCGTTTTGGTCGACGGAGAGCTCGACGGTGACGGAGGTGTTCACGTCGGGGCGGCGCTCGGACGTGGTGACCTTTGTCTGCACGCCGAACGGCGCCTTGTCGCAGTCGGTGAGGCGGTAGGAGTCCGTGGCGTTGGTCTGCTCACCGCTGTAGGTGACGCCCGTGATGGTGCTGAGCTGGTCCTTCGAGCAGTCCGACCCGAGCAGCGCGAAGCTCTGCGGCATCGAGGGGTGGTCGGTCTTGGAACCCCAGAAGCGCAGGAAGAAGCCGTCGAGCGCGATCGGCCGGTTGCCGAGCACCGGGATGGTCGCCTCGCGCGGCTGACCGTCGATGATCGTCGTGAGGCCCACGTCCGGGTTGGGCCGCAGGGTGGTGCGCGACTTGAGCTTGATGGGCGAGAGCTCGAACGGCCCGAGCGCGGGGCGCAGCTCGATACCGATCCCGGCGACCTCGTCTTTCGAATGTTCGAGGTTCCAGATCTTGGCCTTGACGGTCTGGTAGATCGTCTGCCCGAAGCCGATGTCGACGCGGATCCGGGCTTCGCCCTCACCGACCTGCGTGTTCTCGGGGCAGTTCGACTTCTCCTTCGTCTCTACGGCGTACTGCGCAAGCGTGCACTGCGGCGAGGTGTCGGCCGTGGCGAGGAAGCCCTGCGGGGTGTTGGCGATCGTCGTGCGGACGTCGTCGCCGGTGCTCGGCGGGCCACCGTCGAAGTAGAAGGCGACGCAGAAGTCGGTACGGGCCGCGGCGGTGGTCGCCATGCGCTCCGGGGAGAGGTTCGGGTCGCACACCTCGGTCGGCGCGAGCGGTCCCGCAGCGAACTGCGAGATCGACGCCTTCGCCGATGCCGTCGACGGCGCAACGACCGCGAGGAGCATGAGGGCGAGGGCGACCGCCGGGCGGCGACCGGTAACGCGCCGCGGAAGGGGGCGGCGGGACGAACGGGACATGTGAGGGGACTCCGACGAACGAGCGGTGACGTGCTCGTGTGTGACCTCTCACACGGTACCGAACACCGCTGCACGGATCAATGCCCCAGAAACCCGGTTCACTCGTTTCATGCCGCGAGCACCCGGTCCATCGACCGGGCGCCCGCAACACGGAACGTCCTACCTGGGCGTCAGGCGGATCGGTACGGAGGTCTTCTGGCCGTTGGTGTAGGTGAAGGTGAGCGTGATCGCGACCTTCGCCTTGCTCTTGCGCTTGCCGGTCGACTTGATCGAGATCGTGCCGGTGCGGCTGAGGATCTTGGCCTTCGTCGAGCCGGCGGCGGGGAGCTTGACCCGCAGCTTGCGAGTCGAGATCCGCTTGCTGGTCGACTTGCCCTTCACGCTGAGCTGCTTGACGGCGACGCCCTTGGAGCTCTTGGCGCGGCTTGTGGAGAGCGAGTAGCCGCTCGGCAGCGAGATGTCGACCTGCTTGAACTTCATCGCGTTGACCGTCGTGCTCACGAGCGGCGCGGTCGCGGTGACCACGAGCGCGGGCTTGCCCTTGCGGACGCCCGAGAGCGTGGCCTTGATGCGCGGGGTGAGGGCCCCGAGCTTGGAGCCGCAGTAGGTGCTCGACTTGCGATCGACCTTCTGGCCAGCGTGCGCGACGAACGTGGCGGCGATGTCGACCGACGATGCGGAGCAGAGCTTCTCGGTCGAGATGAGCACGCTGCCGTCGCCGCCGTTGACGTCGAGCTGGAACGAGGTGAGCGGCAGGTCCGGGAGCGTCTCGAACTGCGTGATGAGCTGGCCGGTCTTCGCGATGGCGTTCGTGCCGGCGACGTTGCCGGAGAACCGGCCCTTGAACGCGAGGCCGAGGCCCGGGAGCGGGTCGCCCTTGATCGCCTTCAGCAGGTAGAGGTCGCCGCCGAGGGGCTCCTCGGTGATCGAGAGCGCGCCGGTGACCTTGCCGATCTTGGCGACGTCCGGGCACTTCGTGGCCTTGAAGTCCTCGACGGAGCAGGCGCGAGCCTGCTGCTTGAGGTCGAAGCCGAGGCCGGCCGGGAGGGTGACGAACGTCTGGCGCAGGGCGCTGTTGCCCGCCGGGTTCTGGACGCGCACCTGCACGAGCGGGTGGCCGTTGTTGCCGGTCGAGCCGCTCACGGCCGCGTCGATCTCGGGGGTGAACCCGAGCTTGGCGCAGTCGTTCACCTGGAGGCCGGCCGGGGCGTCGACGATGGTGCCACCGTCCGACGTGATCTTGGAGACCGTGTTCTGCGGCGCGCAGTTCGTCGGGCTCAGCGGGAAGCCCTGGCGGTCGAGCCGGATCGAGAGCTGGCGGATGTTGAGCGGGATGCCTTTGAAGCGCTGGGGCACGTCGGCGAGCACCGTGAGACCGAGGTCGCTCGGGCGGATCAGGATCTTGGCCGGGACGCTCAGCACGCCGAGGTTGACCTCGCCGAAGACGATCGGCACGCGGAACACGATGCCCGCGACGGCGCCTTCGACGCGCTGGGTGAGGAAGACCTCACCCGGAGCGGAGTACGGCGCGGGGCCGACGCCGGCGAGGCTCGAGACCGTGCCGACCTTCGTCGATGCGGGGCAGGTGTCGGCGGTGGCGTCGGCCGTGGTGCACTCGGGCACGCCCTTGAGCGTGGCGAGCGTGCCGGCCGGGAGCTCGATCTGGGTCGTCGCGAGGCGCGGCGAGCGATCGGGGCGCGAGACCGTCGTGGTGAACGGGCTCGACTTGCCGGCAGCCGGGCTGTCGAGCGCGAAGGCGACCGCCGGGGCGAACGTCTTCACGGCGTCGCAGTCGGCGGAGACGGTGTAGTCGGACGTGGAGGAGGTCGGCGTGTTCGGCTTGTTGAACGGCGACGCATCGAGGCCACCGGTGCCGGTGCCGCACTGCGGCGGCGTGACGACCGCGGCCTGGTCACCGCCACGGAACGTGAGCAGGAACTCGTTGACCGGGACCTCGGGGAGGTTGTCGAGGGTCGTGACGATCCGGTTGCGGGCGTCGATGGTGAGGTTGCCGACGAGCTTCACGCGCGGGGCGTCGGCCGCCGGGCCTTCCTGGGCCTCGATGTAGATGTCGGGCAGCTCGCCCGGCGCGGGCTGGCTACCGAGGAACACCTTGCCGGTGAGCAGGCGCGTCTGGACCGGGCTCCTGAAGGAGACCGTGCCGACGGCCGTGGCACCTGAGCAGTCGCTGGCTTCGGCGCGGTTCTGGCCGAACTGGGCCGGGGTGCAGAGAGGGAGACCGATCGCACCGGAGGCGATCTGACCGGAGAACGACAGACCGTCGGGGAGCGTCACGACGGTCTTCTTCGGGCCGGCCGGCTGGTACGCGGCGTTCGTGGAGTTGCCGAACTTCACGGAGACGGCGGTCTCGGTCGTCACGTCCGGGCGGTTCTCGGTGGTCGAGAACGCCACGCTCGGCGAGAACGGGATATTCGCGTCGTCGCAGTCGGTGAGCTTGTAGGTGACCGAGTCGGCGTTGCTGGGCGTGCCGTCGTAGGAGGCGGCGCGGATCGACGTGGCCTGCGTGTTGGAGCAGTCGGAGCCGAGGAAGCCGAAGGAGCGAGCCATGGAGCCGCGCTGCTGGCCGTAGAAGAGGAGGCGGAACTCGTCGATGGAGAGGGCGTCGGTCTCGTCGACGCCGAGCGCGCTGATGTGCGCGGTCGTCGGCATGTTGTCGATCAGCGAGCGCAGGCCGACGTCCGGGCTTGGACGCAGGGTCACGCGAACGACGAGCTTGACCTTCGGCTGCGGGATACCGGCGCCGGACGGGTCGAGGATGATGCCGAGCCGGGCAACTTCGTTCTCGGTGTGCTCCAGGTTGAACACGCGGCCCGGGGCGGTGAGCTTGGCGTTGTCGTTGTCCTCGGTGAGGCCGATGAGGCCGAGACCGAACTTCAGGACACCGCTCTGGAGTCGCGCGCGGATGTCGGCGGAGACCTCGCCCATCTGCGTGCCGGCGGGGCAGGTGACATCGGCTTCGGTCGTCTCGGCGAACTGCGCGTTCGTGCACTGGGGGTAGGCGTCGGCCACACCGGCGAAGCCGCGGGGCGTGTCGATGACCTGGCTCTTGAGGTCGACGTCGCCCGGAGCGTTGGCGCGGCGATCGGCGTCGTCGGTGTAGGTGCGGAAGGCGACGCAGAAGTCGGTGAACTCGGAAGCGTCGGTCTTCGTGGCCGTGGCATCCGGGTTGCAGGCGGCGGGCGTGTTGCCGACGCCGGGAGCGGTACTGCCGCCGTTGGCGAGCGGTCCACCGAAGACCTTCTTGACCGTGGCGGTCGCGGCGGACGCCGGCGCGGCCGCCGCGGTCATGGCGACGATCGACAGCACGAGGGCCGTGATGAGGGTGAGGGCGCGGCGCACGGGCGCGGGTGACGAATGGGGCATCGGTTCTCCAGCAGGGCAGCGGGCGCCGTCCACGAGTAGGAACACTCTAAGCCCGTAAGAAGTTGCGTGTGGACGTCCGTTTCGCCAGCAACGACGGGACAATCCGGATTTCCCCCACACTGCTTGGCTGCCCGGGCTTGCCCACTGCATTGCGCCGTTATGAACGGGCCGTCCACGGCCGGTGGCTGGGCGCCTGGTTGCAGGATGGCGACCCGCTCACGTGGTGCCACGACGCAGAACGGGCCGCCTCCGCTGCTGCGGAGACGGCCCGTCCCAGGTCTCGTTGCGTCCCGGGTGGGACGCGAGGGTGTCGCTACTTGTTCTTGCGCGTCATCGGCACCTTGATGTTGGCCTTCGTGCCGTCGGTGTAGACCATGCGCACGTCGAGGGTGATGGCGTTGGTGCGGTCCGCGAACTTCTTGGAGGCTCCGAGCGTGCCGGTGCGGGTGATCACCCGCAGGCCCGACGAACCCGGCTTCGGGATGCGCAGCTTGAGCGTCTTGGAGTTCAGGCGAAGGGCCTTGCCCTCACCCTTGACGGCGGCTTCGAACTTGTCGAACTTGATGCCGCTCTTCGAACGGTTCTTCTGCATCGTGAGGCCCGACGGGAGCGTGACGCGCATCGTCTCGATCTTCTTGCCGGTGGCGCCGGCGCCACCGATGAAGAGGCTCGGACGGGTCGTGTCGGCGTTCTCGAGGCGCGCGGTGATCTGCTCGGGGCAGGTCGTGCGGATCGAGAAGGACTTCGCCTTGCCGTTCTGGCCGGTCAGGATCGCGTCGTAGCCGGACTGCTGGCACTTCGCGGAGTTGACCTGCAGGATGCCCTTCGCGCCGCCCGCGAGGTTGATCTCGAGCGAGCGCTGCGGGATCGACGGGAGGCTCGAGAACGTGTTGACGATGCGGCCCTGGGCGTCGATCTTCGTGACGCCCGAGACCTGCAGCGGCAGGCGGCCGTTGAAGTCGAAGCCGAGCGCCGGGAGCGACTCGCCCTCGACGCGCACCTTGTGGATGACGCCGGTGACGACATCGGCGTTGATGCCCGAGAGCGTCGCCTTGACGGAGCCGATGACGGTGGCGTCGGTGCAGGCGTCGGCCTTGAACGTCGCCTGCGGGCACGAGTCCTGGATGCGCGTGAGGTCGGTCGCGATGCCGGCCGGCAGCGTGATCTGGGTGGCGCCGAGATCCTCGTCGCCCTCCGGGCTGGTGATCTTCACGTTGAGCGCCGGATGACCACCGGCCGTGGTCTCACCGGAGATCCCGGCCGTGAAGGTCGGGTTGAACGGCAGGGCTTCGCAGCCGGTGAGCGTGTACGGGGCGCTCGTCGCGACGGTCGGCTTGGAGGCCGTGTTCACGTCCGTGTACGGGTTGACCGTGAGGGTCGTGACCTGCGGCGTCGAGCAGGTCGTGCCGACCCGGAAGAAGTTCGCCGCGGGCGTCGCCGGAGCGCCGCCCTTGTTACCGATGTGCGGGTGCTCTGCGGCCTTGCCCCAGAAGCGCAGCGCGTTGGCGCGGATCGCGATGTCGGAGTCGAGCACCGACGCGAGCGTCTTGGCGAGCTTGTCGGTCTGGTTGAGGAGACCGACCGTCGCCTCGCCCTTCTGGCTCACCGTGATCAGGAACTTCGTCTCCGCGGTGCCTGCGGGCTGCGAGCCGACGAGTGCGACGCCGAGGAGCGCGGCCTTGTCGGACGGGGTCGTCAGCGCGAAGATGCGACCCGGGGTGTCCTGGAGGACGCGGATGGTCTGCGGGCTCGGGTTCGGCGCAAGCGTGCCGCCGGGGCCGAACGGGCCGACCTTCGGGTTGACCTGCAGCTGCGCCATGGCCGTGCCGATCTGCGTGTTCGTCGCGCAGTTCGAGAGGGCCGAGGACTCGCGTGCGAACTCCTCGACGGTGCACTTGGCGGCGTTGTCGATCTCGCCGAGCGAACCGACCGGCAGCTGGACGAGCGTGTTCTCGAGGTCTTCGCCGGTGGAGGCGTCGCCGCTGTCGAGCTTGAACTTGACGCAGTAGTCGGAGTTGGCTCCGGCCTGGGTCTTCAGGCCGAGCGCCGGCTCGGGGCCGGTGTAGGTGTAGCCCGTCGATCCGAGGACCGGCGTGCCGTAGGCACAGCTCGCGTCGTAGGTGACGGGAGCGTCGGCGGCCGTCGCACCCGGGATGAACGGGAGACCTGCCGGGTTGTTGTACGTGGTGACCGGACCTGCGGAGAACGAGGTGATCGGGATGTCGGCGCTCGCGCCGCTCGGCGCCACCAGGGCGGCCGCGGCGAGTGCGACCAATGTTCCGGCGCGCTGCACGCGCCTGAGAGCAGGAAGTTTCATTGAGACCTCGGTAGGGACGGCACTGTGAGGAGTACCACAGACCTGGACACCTGGTTGGACGCCTAGTTGCGGTCCACCTGTCGAGATCGGACGAATGTCCAGGTTTAAGCGTTTGCGCGCCGCTCCGACGGACGACCGGCGTAGACCCGGCGCGTTATAACACTGCTTTTTCGAGCGGCCCTCAAACGACGAACGCCCCTCCGTCCGGTGAAGGACGGAGGGGCGTTGTCGGCCAGCCTTGGGCCTGCGCTGCGACTCCTGGTGCGTCTCTTGCGCCGCAGATTCCGTTCCCGCGGAGCGCATTTGGTACCCGGTCCGAGAGCGCTTCGCGGGGACGGAAGATGCAAGCAGGAGACGTGCCAGGGGTTACAGCGGAATGTTTCCGTGCTTGCGCTTCGGACCGGGCTCGTGCTTGGTGAGGAGCGCTTCGAGGGCGGTGACGAGGCGCTGGCGCGTCTCGCGGGGCTCGATCACGTCGTCGAGGTAGCCACGCTCGGCGGCCGCGTACGGGTTCGCGAAGCGTGCCTTGTAGTCGTCCATGAGCTTCTGGCGGCGCTCTTCGGGCGTCGGCGAGTTCTTGAGGTCGTTGCGGTAGATGATGTTGACCGCGCCCTCGGGGCCCATCACGGCGATCTCGGCCATCGGCCACGCGAAGTTCATGTCGGCACCGAGGTGCTTCGACGCCATGACGTCGTACGCGCCGCCGTAGGCCTTGCGGGTGATGATCGTGATCTTCGGGACGGTCGCCTCGGCAAAGGCGTAGAGCAGCTTCGCGCCGCGGCGGATGATGCCGTCCCACTCCTGCGTGGTGCCCGGGAGGAAGCCGGGGACGTCGCAGAAGGTGATGATCGGGATGTTGAACGCGTCGCAGGTGCGGACGAACCGCGCGGCCTTCTCGGACGCGTCGATGTCGAGCACGCCGGCCATGGCCATCGGCTGGTTGCCGACGATGCCGACGGCGTGGCCGTTGAGGCGCGCGAAGCCGACGATGATGTTCGGCGCGAACAGCTCCTGGACCTCGAGGAACTCCTCGTCGTCGACGGTCGCGCGGACGACCTCACGCATGTCGTACGGCTTGTTCGGGTTGTCCGGGACGATCTCGGCGAGCTCGGGCGTCTCGCGGCTCGGGTCGTCGGAGGTCGCCTGGTACGGCGGGCGCTCGAGGTTGTTGCTCGGCAGGAACGAGAAGAGGTACCGCGTCTCCTCGAGGGCGTGGTCCTCGTCCTCGAAGGCGAAGTGCGCGACGCCGGACTTCTGGTTGTGGGCCATCGCGCCGCCGAGGTCCTCGAACTCGACGATTTCGCCGGTGACGGTCTTGATGACCTCGGGGCCGGTGATGAACATGTGGGACGTGTTCTTGACCATGCCGATGAAGTCGGTGATGGCCGGGGAGTACACGGCGCCGCCGGCGCACGGGCCCATGATCAGGGAGATCTGCGGGATCACGCCGGAGGAGCGCACGTTGCGCAGGAACACGTCGCCGTAGCCGGCGAGCGATGCGACGCCCTCCTGGATGCGGGCGCCGCCGGAATCGTTGATGCCGATGACGGGCGCGCCGATCTTGGCGGCAAGGTCCATCACCTTGCACATCTTCTCGGCCATGACCTCGCCGAGCGAGCCGCCGAAGTTCATGAAGTCCTGCGAGAAGACGCAGACGCGGCGGCCGTCGATCGTGCCGTGGCCGGTGACGACGCCGTCGCTGAGCGGACGGTTCTTCTGCATGTCGAAGTCGTGCGTGCGGTGGCGCACGAACATGTCGAGCTCCTGGAAGGAGCCCTCGTCGAGAAGCTTCTCGATGCGCTCGCGGGCCGAGTAGCGACCGGCGGCGTGGCGCTTCTCGAGCTTGACCGGATCAGCCGTCGTGGCTTCGTCGCGCAGCTGCTGGAGCTGGTCGAGCTTCTCTTCGAGCGTGGCAGGGGGCGTTTGGCGGGCCATGAGGCGCGGGATGATATCTGGCGATGGAAGCGCAGCCCGGTGCGGGGGCTCGCGCGCGGGTGAAGCGAGGTGCCTCGGTGGGTCGGAGCTGGCTGGGACGGGAGGTCGGAGCCGGCTGCGGCGGAAGGTCGGAGCTGGCTGCGGCGTCGACGGGCCCTGAGGTGCCGAACGTCAAAATTCACCCCCTGGGGAGGGGGTAATCCGACGTTCGACGCCCAAGCGGCCGGGCCCAGCGGCCGAACGTCAGAATTTGCCCCTCCTGGAGGGGGTAATTCGACGTTCGGCGGCGCCCGGATCTGTCGCGGCCGCCAGCAGCTGGCCGGGCCGGTCGTAGACATCGTCGGTCGGAAGACGACGCACGATCCAGCCTGCGCTCTCCCAGCGGTCCTGCTTCTTGGCGTCGAAACTCGCAAACAGGTGATTTCTCGGCCCGTCCAGCTCCACGATCAGACCCCAGTGCCGGAACACGAGGTCGCCCTCGCCACCCGCGACCACCACGTTCAGCTCAGGCTCGTCGACACCGGCCGCACGGAGGATGGCGAGGGCCAGGATCTCCGCGTCGCTCTTCGCTCGGCCGGCGGGCAGCGGTGCGTATTCGTCGACCAGCAGTCGGAGTGTGGCGAGGCCTCGGGCTCCCCGCTCCGCGCGGATCTGCGCCTGGAGCTCGATGGCCGAAGCCAGACGAAGTCGAAGGACGTCGCGGACCATCCGGTCCGCCCGCTCGGCGCTCATCTGCGGCATCAGATTGACGAGCGTCCGGGGCACCGTGGTGCTGCGGATGCCTTCGCAGGTGAACGTCCCGCGGTCGAGGGTCGTCGACCGCCTGATCTTCAGTGAGCCGAGCCGGTCCGGGATCGGTTCGATCAGCTGGATCCCGCCACTGCCCGGGCGAATGACGGTGGTCGGCTGTCGGTCCTGCCCCTCGCGCATCCCGAGAAACGATGCCGCGCTCCAGTCGCCCAGCACGGTCACCGGCGTGGTGAGCGTCGCGGCCTTCCACGTCTGCCAGTCGCTGATCGGTGCGTGCCCACTCAGGTACATCCCATCGTGGACCTGTCGCATCCCGCGCGTCTGGCACTCGATGGTCTTGTGGGAGTGGCCGGCATCGGAGAGTTGCCAGACGGCGAGCAGCCCACGCTGGGCGGTCAGAAGTTGCTCGATCGATTCGTGCCTCATATGAGGTAGAGGGCTGGGCGAGCGAAAATTCGCCCCCCTTCGAGTCGGAAAGAGGAAAGTCGGTTCGCCCTTTTGGGTTGACGCTGGCTGCGGCGTCAACGGGCCCTGGGGTGCCGAACGTCGAAATTCACCCCCTGGTGAGGGGGTAATCCGACGTTCGACGCCCAGCGGCCGAGCCCAGCGGCCGAACGTCAGGATTTGCCCCTCCTGACGGGGGTAATCCGACGTCCAACGCCGCCCGGGCGCGTGCCGACTTTCGACTGCCGACTGGCGACTGCCGGCTTCCGGCTGCCGACTGCCGGCGGACCGGGCGACCTCTCCAAGCGACCGCCGTGGGTTCCCCCGCCCTCCCCCGACGCTGGCCGGCGGAGCGGTGCGGTGGGACCCTCTTGGCATGCCCGTCAGGTCCCGCACCGGGAAGCGATCCGTTTCCGCCCGTCCGAAGCCGGGGTCCTCGCGGCGCGGCGTGGGCAAGACCGCGACTCCGACGACGGCCACGCGCGGCCGCTCCCGCAGTGGCGACGTCCATCGTTGGGTGAGCCTGCTGCTCCTCTCCGCGACGGTGCTGTCGTTCGTCCTGCTCGTCGCGGCGCTGCCGAACCGCAGCGCTGCCGCGTCCGGCACGCCAGAGGTAGCGGCCGGCTTCGTCCTGCCGGGCATGCTCTACCTTGGCGCGCTGTTCGGCCTTCTGGACCGCGAGCAGCGAACTACGGCACTCATCGTTCTCGCCCTCGCGTCGGCGGCGTTCGGCGCCGGCCTCGACGGCCTCTTCCCCGGCGTCGGCTGGCGACTGCTCATCGTCCCACTCAGCGCGAGCTTCCTGATCTGGGCGGCCTGGCTCGCATCGCCGCGGGGCGCGGTGACCGCCCAACGCTGGTGGGCGGTCGGAGGTGCGCTCCTGTTCGGCGGCTCGCTCCTCGCCTTCGCAGTCGGCGCCTACTGAGGCGACCGGTCCCCGCGACGCCCACCGACGCCCATCGACCGCCACGGCGTCTGTCGACGCCATCGGTCATCGCGGCGCCTGAAGCTCGTCGGCTACCGCGGCGCCTGACGCTCAACGGGTCCGGCGGTGAGCGCGCGATACGCCAGCTCCACGGGAACGCGAGCCGACCCGCTCCCGCTCCGCCCTACCCCAGCTCGGTCGCTTCGATGTAGCCGCGCGGGTCGTTGCGGTTCACGCCGGTGGGGAAGTCGACGCGCAGGAGGCGGCCGGACTTCACGTCGACGTGGGCGGTGACCGGCGGCACGAGGTTGGCGGAGAGCTCGTCGAGGGAGGAGGCGATCTCCACGAGGCTCGGGCGGATGCGGAGCTTCCAGGCGTCGAACTTGCCAGCGGGCGTCGAGAGCTTCTCCTTCTTCTCGACGCGGATGTCGAGGGGCCAGTGCACGATCGCGGTGAGCCAGACCGGCGGCGCGAAACGGGCCTTGTCGGCCCAGGGCAGGCAGCGCAGGGCGACGGCCAGACCGGCCGCCGGGACCATGGTGCGCGGGTAGGCGCCGACGTCGCCTCCGAGCTGCGGCACCTGCACGTCGCGGAAGCTCGCGTCCTCCTTGAAGGCCTGCTTGCCCTTGTGGTTCAGCAGGATCGCCTGGGTCTCG
>JAURVW010001390.1 GCA_030655275.1 Solirubrobacteraceae bacterium | reverse complement strand
TAGAGGTTGCGCTCCATCGGCTCGGGCAGCTCGTAGCCACCTTCGATGCCGTTGAGGCCGGCGTGCAGGAGCGCGGCGAGGGCGAGGTACGGGTTGCAGGCCGGGTCGGCGCAGCGCGTCTCGACGCGCGGGCCGCCGGATTCACTGCGTTCGAGGCCACCGACGCGGATCATCGCCGAGCGGTTGCGCTGCGACCACGCGACCCACACCGGTGCTTCATAGCCCGGGACGAGGCGCTTGTAGGAGTTGACCCACTGCGCGAGCAGGATGGAGAGCTCGGAGGCGTGGCGGAGCTGGCCGGCGATGAACTGGCGGCCGATGGTGGAGAGACGGCGTGGGTCGGTCGGATCCGCAAAGGCGTTCTGACCGTCCTTGATGAGGATCTGGTCGAGGTGGAGCCCCGAGCCGTTCTCGCCGGCGAGCGGGCGCGGCATGAAGGTCGCGTGCCAGCCGGCGGCAAGCGCGTACTCCTTGACCGTGATGCGCGTGGTGACGATGTCGTCCGCGGCGCCGAGGAGGTTGTCGGAGGCGATCGCGATCTCGTGCTGGCTCGGGCCGCTCTCGTGGTGGCTGGCCGCGACTTCGACGCCGAGCTGGTCGAGGGCGAGGACCGTCGCGCGGCGGACGTCGTTGCCGGCATCCATCGTCGTGAGGTCGAAGTAGCCGCCGGAGTCGAGCGTCTTGGTGCCGCCGGCCTCGGCGAAGAGGTAGTACTCGAGCTCGGCGGCGAGCTTCACGCCGTCGAAGCCGAGGCGCTCGGCGCGGGCGATGGCGCGGCGCAGCACGTGACGGGGGTCGCCTTCGTACGGGTGACCGGCCGGCGTCTTGACGTCGCAGATCAGGCGTGCGGCGGCGTCCTCGTTCGGGCGCCAGGGCAGGACGGCGAGGGTGTCGGCCTGCGGATGGGCGACCATCTCGGACTCCTCGACGGCATTGAAGCCGGTGACGGAGGACCCGTCGAACTCGATGCCGTGTTCGAAGGCGACCTCGAGGCGATCCGCGTTGATCGAGAACGACTTGAGTTGACCGAGGATGTCGGTGAACCAGAGGTGGATGAAGCGGACGTCGCGCTCGGCGACCGTGCGCAGAACGGCTTCGACCTGCTGAGCGTCGGTTCCCATACTCGCGACCCTATCTGGCCGGGACTGGTCGGGTGTCTCCGCGGCGGCGTGCGCCCGGGGAAACGTGCATCTACGGGAGCAGCGCCGCCGCGTCGG
>JAURVW010001373.1 GCA_030655275.1 Solirubrobacteraceae bacterium | reverse complement strand
GCGTTCTGCGCGGTCGACCACCGCCCCAGGCGCTGGACCGGCGAGCAACTCGGGATCCTCAAGGAGCTCACGGCGGTCGCCATCACCATCCTCGACCAACGCCGGGCCAGTGTCGGTGCCGGGATGCGCGATCTGGTCACGGGCCTCCCCCGCCAGCCACTGTTCACGGAGCAGCTGCACGAGCTCCTGACCTCCTCGATCGAGACCGAGCGCGTCGCCGTGGTCGCGATCAACCTCGCGGACTTCAAGCTGCTCAACGATGCCCTCGGGCACGAGGCCGGCGACCAGGCCCTCGCCGAGGTCGGCCTCCGCCTCGAGCAGCTCGCCAACGCCCACCGCCGCAAGGGGCGCGTGACGCGGATCGTCGCCGACACGTTCCTCGTGGCGGTCGCCGTGAGCCGCACCGAGCCGCGCGGCCAGTTCGAGCACGACGTGCTGCGCGCCATCATCGATCGCCCCGTGACGCTCGACGGTCAGGACCACCCCCTCGGAGCCAGGGTCGCGACCGTCACCGCACAGCCCGACACGACGGCCTCCACGCTGATCGCCACGGCCTGCGCGGCCATCGAGGACGCGCGCCTGCTCGACGCCTCCGAAGGTGCCGGCACGCTTGCCATCCAGGGCCCGGCCCGCGAGCGGCTGATGATCCGCAACCGCCTCCACGGCGCCCATGGGCGCGACGAGCTCTCGCTCGAGTACCAGCCCTCGTACGACCTCGCGACCGGCGCGATCACGGGCCTCGAGGCGCTCGTGCGATGGGATCACCCCGAACTCGGCCCGGTGCCGCCCAACGTGTTCGTACCCGTGGCGGAGAGCAGCGGCGCGATCGTGCCGATCGGGGAGTGGGTCGTGGGTCGTGCACTCGCGGATCTCGCCGTCTGGCGCGAGCGGTATCCCGCGCTCGAGCTCGGGGTCTCCGTCAACGTGGCTCCCGAGCAGCTCCTCGTGCGGACCTTCACCGACCGGGTCGTCGGAGCGCTCCGGGTGAACGGCGTGCCTCCGAGTGCGCTGACGCTCGAGATCACCGAGCGCACCCTCGGCTCCGACCAGCCGGCGATGCAGGCGACCCTGACCGCCCTGCGCGAGCACGGCGTCCTGCTCTCACTCGACGATTTCGGGACGGGCTACTCGTCGCTGCGTCGCCTCACCGCGTCCCCGCTCGATGAGCTCAAGCTCGACCGACCCCTCATCTCGAACCTCGCCACCGATGGGCGCCGTCAGGCCGTGATCGCCGGTATCACCGCGATGTCGCGTGCGCTCGGGATGCGCGTCGTCGCCGAGGGCGTCGAGACCGCCGAGCAGCGCGAGATCCTCGTGCGGCTCGGCTGCGGGCACGCCCAGGGATTCCTCCTGGCCCGCCCGGCGCCCGCCGGCGACATCGACGGACTGCTGCGTGTCGCCGCCGCTCGGACGCGCCCACGCGTCGCGGTTGGTCCCGGGAGGTCGGCCGGCTCGTAACCCAGGGCATGCCGGAACCGACGGATCGAACGATCGAGCTGGCGGGGCATCGCGTCTCCCGCCTGGGGCTCGGGACGATGTCGCTGGGCGGGCGCCGGGCGATGGGTCCACCGGACGACCCGGCCGCGGCGGCGCGCGTACTGGAGGGTGCGGTCGAGGCGGGGATCCGTTTCATCGACACCGCCGGCTTCTACGGTCCCGACACCGTCTGCGAGCTGATCGCCTCGACGCTGTCGCCCTATCCCGGCGACCTCGTGATCGGGACGAAGGTGGGGCTGGCCCGAGACGATCGCGGCCGTTTTCTGCCGGCCCTCACGCCCGACGCGATCCGCAGACAGGTGGAGCGTGACCTGGAGACGCTGGGACTGCCGGCGCTGGAGCTCGTGGTCCTTCGCCTCGGGACGCCCATGGGACCGCAGGAGGGCACCGTCGGTGAACCACTCGACACCCTGGCCGAGCTGATCGACGACGGCCTCGTGCGCCACGCCGGACTGAGCTGCGCGACCGACCGCCAGGTGGCCGAGGCCGACGCGATCTTCGACGTGGCGTGCGTGCAGAACCACCGCTCGGTCGTCGACCGTGAGGACGATGCGCTGGCCCGCCACTGCGCGAAGGCCGGGATCCCGTACGTCGCCTATTCCCCCACGGGTGGCGCTCGGGGTCTGCGATCACCCGCCGTCGACCTCGTCGCAGAGCGTCACGGCGTGGACGCTCGCGTGGTCGGTCTCGCCTGGCTCCTGGCCCAGCCCTCCACGCTCCCCATTCCGGGGACGTCGGATCCCGACCATCTCGCGACCCTGCTCGGCGCCCTCGACCTGGTGCTCGACGAGCAGGACCTCGTCGACCTCGAATCGGCAGCCGCGAACCGCAGCGCTTCCGCGTCGTAGCCCAGCCGATCGGTCCCTCGTCGTCGGCGCCGCGCTGAGCGCAGCGGCGGTCACCTCCCGACGCCGACCGTCACCGGCAACGCATCGACGAGCTCGATCGACCGTGCCGCGAACCGCTGCAGCTGGGCCCAATCCGTCAGGTCGACATCACTCCTGACGTCGGTCGGAAGCCCGCGATCCCGAGCGACCCGGCGCACCATGGTCTTCGTGAAGACGTTGTACCGGGTGTACTGGAGGGCACCGGCCACGTGCTCGCACAGCACGGGCTCGGTGCCCGCCGCCGCAGCCAGGGGACGGGAGTACCGTTCGACCACGTGCCGGGCCTCCGTGGTCTCGGCGGCGGCCGTCAGCGAGACCGAGACGATCTCGTACGGGACCCGCTGCAGGGCGCTGCGATGCTTCTCGAGCCATCGCACCATCGGGCGACTCGGACGGTCGAAGTGCACCGAGCTCACGGCGATCACGATCGAGTACTCACGGACGTCGCGCGGGAGGTCGCCCCCGACCTCGACGACCTCGGCCGCCGGCCCGGCCCGCTCCAACTCCCGGGCGATCCAGACGGCGATGCGGCGGGTGTGCCCCAGCTTGCTGGCGTACACGATCAGAAAGGAGCGATGGCGAAACATGGACCCAGCCTCCCGGGGCCGGTGCTTCGCAGGATCCGCATTTTCCCGCAGGCCCGACGGGGCACTCCGCCGTCCTAGCCTGCCGAGACCGAGACGGGGCGCCGGCGGTTCCAGGCCCGCCTCAGTTCGTCGCTGCCCCAGACCAGCACCGGGAAGGTCGCGAGGATGCCCAGCTCAGTCGGCCCGAGTGCGGCGGTGTGGAACAACCCCTGAAGTGGCGGGAGGTAGATCAGCGCCGCCGCGAACGCGAGCTCGAACCCGATACCCCAGAGCAGGAGGGGGTTGGAGAAGAACCCGATCTCGCGCAACGACGCATGGCTCGTGCGGGCCGCCAGCGCCGTCCCGACCTGGCAGGCGGTGATCCCGGCGAACGACATCGTCGTGGCCATCAGATAGGCGTGGTGCAACGGAGAGCCCGTCCCCACGGGGTCTCCCGGATGCCAGCCGGCCCGCAGCAGGACGAAGAAGAACCCGCCGGCGACCAACGCAGCTTCGAGCAGCCCGAGCCAGAGCCACGCGCGGACCAACATCGGCTTCGTGAGGAGGCCCGTCGCGCGCGACCGCGGTCGCTGGTCCATGAGACCCGGTTCCGCCGGCTCCCGACCGAGAGCGAGCGCCGGAAGGGTCTCGGTGCCCAGGTCGATCGCGAGGATCTGCATGGCGGTCAGCGGGAGCGGGACGTTGCCGCCCGAGAGCGCGTAGATCAGGAACGGAACCATCTCGGGCGTCGCGTGGGCGAAGATGTAGGTGACGAACTTGCGGATGTTGTCGTAGACCGTGCGCCCCTCCTTGATGGCCGCGACGATCGACGCGAAGTCGTCGTCGGTGAGGATCAGGTCGGCGGCCTCACGCGCGACGTCGGTGCCCGAGGCGCCCATCGCGATGCCGATGTCGGCCCGTTTGAGCGCCGGGGCATCGTTGACGCCGTCGCCGGTCATGGCGACCGTGTGGCCCTGCGCGCGCAGCGCGTCGACGATGCGGAGTTTGGCCTCCGGTGAGCTGCGGGCGATGATCAGCGCGGGCGAGGCGACCAGGAGGGCGCCCAGGGCTTCGTCACCCAGGGCATCGAGTTCGGGCCCGGTGACGATCTGCGCATCGCCGTCGACGATCCCGGCCTCGCGCGCGATCGAGACCGCGGTCAGGCCGTCGTCGCCGGTGATGACGATGATCCGGATGCCCGCACGCTTGCAGTCCGCGACGGCAGCGGCGACCTGCGGTCGCAGCGGGTCGCGCATGGCGATCAACCCGAGGAAGCAGAGGCCGGACTCCGCCGCATCTCGGTCATCAGCGCGGTCCAAGGGCAGGTCGCCGGCCTCACGCTCGGCGAAGCCCAGCACGCGCAGACCGTCGCGGGCGTAGGTCTCGAAGGCCTCGCGCACCGCGTCGCGGTCCGATGCGCCGAGCGCACGGTCGTGGCCGTCTGCGTCGCGGATCGTGATGCAGCGGTCGAGGAGTTCGATCGGCGCGCCCTTGGCGTGGAGCCGCGCCGCGTGGCCCTGGCCCAGGTCGAGCGTCGCCATCCGCTTGCGACGAGCGTCGAATGCAAAGAGGCGTCGGCGGCCCTGGTCTCGTTGATGCTGGAGCCCGACGACGTCGGCGCCGAGCGCGGCAGCGCCGACCAGCAAGGCACTCTCGCTCGGGTCGCCGGCACGGTTCCAGCCGCCATGACCGTCAGGCGAGATCGACGCGTTGTTGCAGAGCACGGCCGCGTCGAGCAGCGCCGTGACCCCTGCGTCGCCCTCGCCTCCTCCTTCGCCCGATGGGATCGGCCGCGCGCGGCCCGCCATCCAGAGTGAGGTCGCGGTCATCCGGCCCTCGGTGAGGGTGCCCGTCTTGTCGGTGCAGATCACGTCCGTCGAACCCAACGTCTCGACGGCCGTGAGCTTCTTCACGAGCGCGCGGCGCTTGGCCATGCGCCTCACGCCGACCGCGAGGGCCAGCGTGATGGTCGGCAGCAGCCCCTCGGGGACGTTCGCCACCAACAGTCCGATCGCGAAGACGCCCGAATCCGACAGGCTGAGCCCGGCGACGAAATGTCCGACGACGAAGAACGTGAGGCCCACGCCGATCGCGACGGCGGCGATCAGCTGCGCCGCCCGGTTGACCTGGCGCTGGAGCGGCGAGAGTTCGGGCGCGACGCCCTGCGAGAGCGCCGCGATCCGGCCGAGCTGCGTGTGCATGCCCGTGCCGAAGACGATTGCCCGCGCGTCCCCGCCGGTGCAGAGCGTGCCGGCGAACACCAGGTTCTCGGCCTCGAGCTGGGAGGGCGCGCGCTCCGAGCGGTCGGCGCTCCTCGTGACCGGTTGTGACTCACCGGTCAGTGGCGAGAGGTCGACCTCGACGTCGCCGGCGACGAGCCGGGCATCGGCCGAGAGCCGATCGCCCTCTGCGAGGACGAGGAGGTCGCCGGGCACCAGCGAGGCCGCCTCGATCTCGACCTCCTCGCCACCGCGGCGCACCCTGGCCCGGGTCGGCAGCAGACCCCGCAGGGCCTCGGTCGCATGCGCGGCCTGGCGCTCCTGGGCGAACGCGAACGCGGCGTTGAGCACGATCACGACGACGATCGCCGCCGCGAGCGCGACGACCCCGGTCACGAGCGAGAGCGCGGCCGCGAGCCACAACAGCAGGGCGAGCGGGTGGGTGAACTGCTCAACCACGCTGCGCCACCACGGCGGGCCGCTCTCGCGGCGGATCTCGTTCGGTCCGGCCTGCAGCAGGCGTCGCTCGGCCTCCTGCGGCTCGAGCCCGCCGACCTGCGTGTGCAGGTCGAGGAAGAACTGCTGCCGGTCCTCCTCGGGATCGAGAGCCAGCACCGAGGCCGCACCGCCGGCGGATGTCACGAGGGCTGGCCGAGCGTGGCGACGAGGACGGCCTTGATCGTGTGCAGACGGTTCTCCGCCTGGTCGAACACGATGCTCGCGGGCGAGCGGAAGACCTCGTCGGTCACCTCCAATCCGTCGGTCATGCCGGTCGCAGCGGCCATCTCCGCGCCGAGGGTGGTGCCGGCATCGTGGAACGCGGGCAGGCAGTGCATGAACTTCACGGCCGGGTTTCCGGTCCGCTCGAGCAGCGCGCGATTGACCTGGAACGGCTGCAGGAGTGTCGCCCGCTCGGCCCAGACGGCCTTCGGCTCGCCCATCGAGACCCAGACGTCGGTGTGGACGAACTCGACGCCCTCCACCCCATCCGGTTCGTCCGTGATCGTGATCCGCGCGCCACTGTGCTCGGCCAGGCGCTCGGCCAGTTCGATCACGTCCTGGGGCGGACGCAACTCCGCCGGCGTGACCAGGCGGACGTCGGCGCCCATGATCGCACCGGTCACCAGGAGGGAGCGGCCCATGTTGTAGCGACCGTCGCCGACGAAGGCGTACCGCAGCGGCTCGTGCGGCGACGCCGTGTGTTCCTGCATCGTCATGAGGTCGGCCAGCATCTGCGTGGGATGCCATTCGTTCGTGAGGCCGTTGAAGACCGGCACTCCGGCGCAGCGCGCGAGCTCCTCCACGTGCGCCTGTTCGGAGCCGCGGTACTCGATCGCGTCGAACATCCGCCCGAGGACGGCCGCGGTGTCCGCGACCGACTCCTTGTGACCCATCTGCGACCCGGACGGATCGAGATAGGTGACGTGCGCTCCCTGGTCGTGGGCGGCGACCTCGAACGCACAGCGGGTGCGGGTCGAGCTCTTCTCGAAGATCAGGGCGATGTTCTGCCCACGAAGCCGCGGGTAGTCGTCCCCCGCATGCTTCGCGATCTTCAGCGCCCCGGCGAGCTCGAGGAGCTCCTGCAGCTCGTCCTTCGTGAAGTCGACCTCCTTGAGGAAGCTCCGGCCGTGCAGCGTGCTCATCGTCTACGCCTCCCGCGAGATCGGGCAGCTCATGCAGTGGGAGCCGCCTCGCCCGCGTCCGAGCTCCGAACCGTCGATCTCGAGCACCTCGATCCCGGCGGCGCGCAGACGCTCGTTGGTGTCGACGTTGCGCTCGTAGGCGATCACGACCCCCGGCTCGATGCACAGCAGGTTGTTGCCGTCGTCCCACTGCTCGCGGGCGCTCTCCGCCGAATCACCGCCGGTCGGGATCACACGGATCTCGTCGACGCCCAGTGCGAACTCGAGCGCCTGCACCACGTTGCCGTCGAACGGCTCCACCCGCGGAAGCCCGGCCCCGTCCTCGCCGCCGGGGCGCAGCGTCCAGATCCGGACGTCGTCGTTGACCACCGCCGGGTAGAGCGTGACCGCATCGCGGTCGACCATCGTCATCACGGTGTCGAGGTGCATGTACGACCGCGAAGGCGGCAGCTGGACGGCGAGCACCAGGTCGGCGGCGCCCCTGGCGAACAGCGTGCGCGCGAGGATCCCGACCGACTGTGGCGTGGTGCGCTCGCCCATCCCGATCATCACGGCGCCCTTGCCGATCGTCTGAACGTCGCCGCCTTCGATCGTGCAGCGGGCCCAGTCCTGCTCGACGCCACCGAACCAGACGTTCACGCCGCCATCGGCCGCGAACATCGGGTGGAAGCGGTAGATCGCCTCCATGATCGCCGTCTCCGGCCGGCGGGCCGGCTTCGTCATCGGGTTGAGGGTCACGCCGCCGTAGATCCAGGACGACGGGTCGCGCTGGAACAGGAAGTTCGGCAGTGGCGGCAGCATCATGTCCATCGGCGCCGACGAGTCGTAGAACAGGCCCTGCCCGTCGGCGAGCTCCTCCTTCGTCAGCCCGCCGATGAGGAAGTTGGCGAGGTCGAGGGTTCCCGCCTGCTGCGCCCAGGCATTGCCACTCGCGGCGAGGTACTGACCGACCTGCCGTTCGTCGAGCACCTGGTCGAGGAGCCACCGCTTCCCGGCGTCGACCTCGAGGGTCTCCCGGAGGAGCTCCTCGGCATCGAACACCTCCACGCCCCGTCCTCGGAGCGTCTCGACGAACGCCGCGTGCTCGAGCGTCGCCTTCTGCACCCAGATCACGTCGTCGAAGAGCAGCTCCGCGGCGTTGTCGGGCGTGAGTCGGCGCTGCTCCAGGCCGGGGCGGTGGACGATGACCTGCCGGAGCGGTCCGACTTCGGAATCGACGCTGAACGTCATGGGATCTCTCTTCTGCGTGGAGGTGGACATGGCTCAGCCGATGGCGGCAGCGAGCGACACGAGCGCGACGCTGAGGACGAGGGCGATGCCGAAGAACGGGAGCGCGAACCGCAGGTAGCGGTCGTAGCCGATGCGCGAGAGCGAGAGGCCACCCATGATCACGGCCGAGGTCGGCGTGATCAGGTTGGTCAGCCCCGAGGCGCTCTGGAAGCCGGTCACGGCGATCGACCGGGGCACGCCGGCGAAGTCGGCGAGCGGCGCGAGGATCGGCATCACGAGCGCGGCATGCCCGGACGACGACGGCACCAGGAACGCGATCGGCAGGTTCACGATCAGCAGCACTCCCGCGAACAGTCCGCTCGACGTCCCCGTGACGGCGCTCTCCGTCCAGTGCAGGACCGTGTCGGTGATGGAGGCGTCCTTCATCACGACCGTGACCGCGCGGGCCACGACGATGATGAGCGCGGCCCCGAGGAAGTCGGATGCGCCGCTCACGATCGTGTTGACGGTGCCGGCTTCACCGAGCTTCGCGACGAGGCCGATCAGGACCGCCATCACGAGGAACAGGACCGTGGCCTGGGCGAAGTAGAAGGACGCGAAGGTCGGCAGCGGGAAGTCGGCGCCGAAGATCGTCTGGCAGATGTCGTTCCAGGGGATGAACCCGTAGATCATCACCGCGAAGGCGGAGAAGAAGAGCGTGAGCACGAACCCCTGGCGGCGGGTGAGTGGGGGAACATCGCCGGCGGCCTCGT
>JAURVW010001372.1 GCA_030655275.1 Solirubrobacteraceae bacterium | reverse complement strand
CGAGGCGTCCGAGAGCAAGGCGCCGTACGCCGTCAACCAGGCCACCATCGGCAGCTGGCTCGACGCGATGGGCTACGACAACGACCGCTTCCGCCAGGGCGAGGCGCCGCCGTCGATGGCTCAGGTCTGGACCATGCCCGGCCTCGGCCGGCGGCGTCCGGCCGAGGACCCGCTCAGCCGGATGACCGAGTTCCTCACCGACGCCGGCTTCACGGCCGTGCTCGGCACCAACTGCGAGCAGACCTACGAGCGCTACCTGCGCGTGGGCGAGGAGGTCCGGGTGACCAGTGCTCTCGACTCGGTCCTCGGGCCCAAGAACACCGCGATGGGGCTGGGCTACTTCGTCACGTCGGCCAACCGCTGGTACGTCGGCGACGAGCTGGTCGCCACGATGCTGTTCCGGGTCCTGAAGTTCATCCCGAAGGAGCGTGGCTGATGGCCGTGCGTCCCATGGTCAACCGTGACTCCCAGTTCTTCTGGGACGGCACCCAGATCGGCGAGCTGCGGATCCAGGTCTGCAACGCGTGCGGCGCCAAGCGCTTCCCGCCGGGCCCCGCCTGCCAGTCGTGCGACGAGTACGACCGCGGCTACGAGGTCGCCTCCGGCGAGGGCACCGTCTTCTCCTACGTCGTGCACCGCCACCCGCCAGTCCCGGGCAAGGAGCTGCCGATCGTGATCGCCCTGGTCGACCTCGACGAGGGCGTGCGAATGATCGGCGAGGTCGCCGGGGTCTCGACAGGCTCGACCACCGAGGTGGAGATCGCCGTCGGTGACCGGTTGCGCATCGACTACCACAAGGTCGACGACGAGCTCACGCTCCCGATCTGGAGGAAGGCATGAACGCGATCGGCGTCGGGGACGTGATCCCCGAGTGGAGCCTGCCGTTGACGCCCACGACGATCGTCAGCACCGCGATCGCCACGCGTGACTGGCAGGACGTCCACCACGACCGCGACATCGCCCAGGCCGCCGGGTCCCAGGACATCTTCATGAACATCCTGACCAGCAACGGCCTGGTCGAGAAGTACGTCGTCGACTGGGCCGGCCACGACACCCAGCTCAGGGGCATCGCGATCCGCCTCGGCGCACCCGCCTACCCCTACGACACGCTGACCTTCACCGGGGAGGTGACCTCCGTCGAGGACGGGATCGCGACGATCACGGTCGTCGGCCGGGTCTCGCTCGGCGACCACGTCACCGGCACGGTGCGCCTCTCGGTGGTCGAGCCTGTCGAGACCCCGGCATGAGCACCCTGTCGCGCAAGGCCGCGATCGCCGGCATCGGCGCCACCGAGTTCTCCAAGCACTCCGGCCGCTCCGAGCTCCAGCTGTCGGTCGAGGCCGTCCGCACCGCGATCGCCGACGCAGGGCTCGAGGTCTCCGACATCGACGGCCTCACGACCTTCACGATGGACTCCTCCTCGGAGATCGCCGTGGCCCGTGAGCTGGGGCTGCCCGAGCTGCGGTTCTTCAGCCGGATCAACTTCGGCGGCGGCGCCGCGTGCGCAACCGTCCAGCAGGCCGCGATGGCGGTGGCGACCGGCGTCGCCGACGTCGTCGTGGCCTACCGCGGCTTCAATGAGCGCTCCGAGAGCCGGTTCGGCC
>JAURVW010001367.1 GCA_030655275.1 Solirubrobacteraceae bacterium | reverse complement strand
GGTGCGGGTGGTCTGGCCGACGAGGATCGTGAGGATGACGCCGAGCATGATCCCGGTCACCCACAGCATGCGCTTGTAGGGCAACTTCGTCTGGAGCTTGAAGGTGACGATCGCGACGAGGCCGACCAGGAAGAGGCCGAGACCGACGCCCTTGAGCACGGTCGCGGTGCCGGCGCTGAGCTGCAGCGACTGCACGAAGAGGACGGTCTCGAAGCCCTCGCGATAGACGGAGGTGAGGCCGAGCATGCCGAAGCCGAACACCTGCGCCGACCAGAACCCGACGCGCGCGCCGGACTCCTCCTCGGCCATCAGGTTGCGCTTCTTCGCGTTGAACCCGGCGATCCACGACGTCCAATAGACCTTGTGGAAGAACCAGTTCATCACGAGCAGCAGCACGCCGATCGCGACGAGACCCACGATCGCCTCGAGCTTCTCGCCGTACTGCGAGAACTGCTCGAGCACGAAGGTCGCGATGACCCAGGTGATCGCGGAGGCAATGAGGCCGAAGAACGCGCCGACGAAGATCGGCCGCTTGCGACGGGCCGCGGCGCCGCGCAGCGAGGCGGTGATCGCGGCGAGGATCAGGACGGCTTCGAGGCCCTCGCGGAACACGAGCACGGCCGCGTTCGTGACGACCGTCGCCTCGGAGGCGCCGTCGCCGAGGGTGGCCTTCGCGTCGGCCAGGTTCTTGTCGAGGACGACGCGCGTCTCCTTGAGCTTGGCGACCGGCGCCTTCTGCGCGATGAGGTTCGCCAGGCCAGAGGTGTCCTGGGCGCCGAACCAGATGAGGCCCTCGATGTCGGCGGCGAGGCGCGGGTCGAACGGGTTCAGGCGCAGCTCCGGCCCGAACTCGAAGAAGGCGTAGGCCTCCAGGCGAGCCTGCTCGGCGGCGCCGTACTGGCCGGCGGCGACCGCGGTCTCGACCCGGTCGAGGGTGAGGTCGATGAGATCGAACTCCGACTCGTCGGAGGTCTCCTTCCACGCCTTCGGGAACGCGGCGCCCAGCTGGTCGACGGTGCGGTCGGTGAGGGCCTTCACGTCGTCGTACTCGGTGACGGCGCCGCCCTCGCGAGCGGAGGTGACGATCGCGTCGAGCTTGGTCATGCCCGCCTTGGCCGCCTGCGTGGAAGCGTCGTTCTGCTTGCGCATCGGGTCGTAGAGGTCGGCGAAGGCGGCGTTCGCGCCGTCCATGAAGGCTCGGGCCTCCTGGATCTCGAAGGCGGCGGTGACCCTCGTCCCGGTGGTGCCGGAACGCCACTCGATGGGCACGAGCGACACGAAGCGCGTCAGCTGGTTGGCGCGGCGCGCCTGCTCCTCGGGCGTGAACGGCGCGGCGGTGAAGCCCTCCAGCGACGTGTTGATCGCGGTGCGGGCGGCGGCGACGGCGGCCACGTCACCCTTCACGGCGGCCGCGGTGTAGTCGGAGAACTGGCTTCGGGTCGTCTCGGTGGCGTCGGCCGAGCGCAGCTCGCGGAACCGCGGCGCGAGGATCTCGAAGTAGCCCTGTGCCTGGGCAGCCTGCTCGGCGGCGGCGATCGGGAACTTGCGACGGGTGGAGGCGCCGGCGTCGTCGAGCAGCTCGCGCAGGCGCGACTGGTAGCCGTCGAGGAGGTCCTTCGTGACGGCGAGCTTCGCGTCGGCGGGCTTGACCTCACCGGCGTCGAGGCGGCGCACGGCGGCCGTCGCGTCGACGCCCGGGCGGGAGAACCGGGTGGCCGTGCGGAAGTCACGGAGCAGGAGCCAGCGCTTGGCGGCCTCGGCGTCGCCGCGCTCCACCGAGCGGATGGTGGTCTCCTCCGCGGTCTGCAGGAGTGAGGCGTAGGCCGCGCCGCGGGCGGCCGCGAGCTTCACGGCATCGCCACTGCGGGCGAAGGAGACGGCATCCGCGAGGGAGGTCTCCAGGCGCGTGCGGTTGGCGCCCCTGCTCGCCGAACGGAACGTGCCGAGCGCGAGCGTGCGCGCCTTCGACGCTTCCTCGGCGGCGCCGGCGCGGTCGTCCAGGGTGAGGTCGGACTGGGCCTCGAAGAGCCCCTGGCGCACCTGCTCGGCGACGCGCCAGGGGAGTTCGGCCGCCGCGGCCGGGCTCGCCGTCCAACCTGCGAGGAGCAGGATGGACCAGGCCAGGACGGTCGCGACGGCTTTGCTCATGGGGTTACGCGTCCAGCTTGATGTTGAGGGCGTCGGCGGCCTGCGAGACCTGTCCGGCGATGGCTTCGGCGCGCTTCTGCGCCTCGGTGCCGTAGGTCTCGGCCTGCTCGGCGGTGTACTTGCGCCCCTTCTCCTCGGAGTCGCGCAGTTTCTCGACGTACGTCAGGAGACCGTTCAGGTTCTCGCCGGCCTGCTCGGCCGTCTGCGGATCCTCGGAGGCGATCTTCGGCTCGATGCGGTCGTAGATCACGACGAGTCCGCTGAGGATGCCGGTGATGTCGATCAGGCGCGAGGCACCGATGAAGGAGGCCTCGGTCGCCTTCGTGCCGGCGACGAACCGGGAGTTCTTCCAGGCCTCGAAGTACTCGGCCATCGTCGGCGTCATCACGACGACCGCGTTGAACACGTCGGACTCGGTCGGCTGCCACGCCTCGGCGGAGGCGGCGAGCTTCTGCGCCTGGCCGTCGAAGCCCTTGGCGGCCGCCAGGATGTGCTGCGGGTTCGGCAGCGCCTCGCCGTACTCGATCTTGCCGTCGTCGTTCAGGTCGGCCTCGACGCCCTTCACCGTGAACTTCTCCTCCGAGCCCCAGAGTGAGGTCTCCGTGAGGAAGAAGTAGTTGCCCGGCTTCTTGAGGACGGTGCCGTCCTCGTACTTCAGGTCGAACGGGACGGCGTTCTCGGGGTCGCTCGCGTCGGAGCCGGCGTCGAGGATGTTGTCGTAGCTCGCGAGCGACGGGACGCCGGCGACGATGCCCTCCATCTCCTCGTAAGCCGGGTTCGCTTCGCGCCACGTCTTCTGCATGGCCTCGACCGACTTCGCGACGTCGTCGCGGTGATCGGCAAGGAGCCTGTTGCCGTCGAAGTCGACGGACTTCGCGAGGTCGAAGTAGGTCTGCGCCTCGGTGGCGAGCTCGGAGGTCGCGGTCGTGAGCCGCTGGGTGTGGTCGAGCAGGTAAGTCTTGATCGGCGCGAAGTCGACGCCGTCGGCCGCGGTGGTCGCCGCGGGCGTGGCGGCCGCGCCCTCGGCGGAATCTTTGTCGTCGCCGCAGCCGGCGAGGGCGACGGCGGCCAGCGCGGCGGCGCAGAGGGTGGTGAAGCGGAGGGTCATGGGAACGGTCTCGCGGTCGGGCGGGTGGGCCCCGTACTCACGGCAAGGCGCGGGGTGGTCTGAAGGCGTGAGGGCGCCCTACCAAAAAACGTTCGGGAGGGCGACCGGGGCAGACTATCGAAAGCCGACCGCCGTTCTCGGAGATGGCGCACGCAAGTTCGGGCGCCTCAAGAGGAGTCGGTGGGCGAGATTCCGTTCATACTGGGCGGCGTGGAAGCGACGAGCCGCCCGACCGATTTCAAGTACGCCCAGCTCCGGGAGCTGTTCGCCCAGCTCGGCCCCGGACCGGTCTCGGTGCTGGATCTCGGGTGCGGCACCTGCAAGGCCGTCGAAGGCGCCCTGCGCGAACACCCGAACGTCTCGTACGTCGGCGTGGAGCAGGACGCCGCCGCACTGGCGCAGGCGCGCCGCCTGATCGGCGATCTCCCGACGGTGCAGTTGCAGGAGGCGTTCGGCGAGCAGTTCTCCGGCGGCACCTTCGACCTCGTGATCTCGCTCAGCGTGCTCGAGCACGTGAAGTACCTCGACGCCTTCCTGGAGACGAGCGTCCGGGCCGTGAGGCCTGGCGGCACGCTCATGCATCGCTACGACCTGGGCCACGCGCTCACGCCGTCCACGCTCGGCGAGCGGCTGCGGGTGGCCGTGGCGCGGCGGGTCCCGGCCGCGGTGCCTGCCGCGCGCTTCACCACGTCACCCGACGCGACGGCGATCGTCCGGCGCCTCGGCGAGCTGGGGATCGTCGACCTGACCGTGCGCCAGGCCCAGGCCCCGTCGCTCAAGGCTGCGATGAACCGCATCGACCAGTCGACGCCGGAAGGCCAGCGGCTCGCGGCCGACGTGGTCGCCCTCGATGCACGTCTCTGGGACGAGCTCTCCCCGGCGCTCAAGCCGGAAGCCCGGGACCGCCTGTTCCCGGCGATCATCGTGACCGGCCGCCGCGCCGGCTGACGGCGGTCTCGAGGCGCGAGCTGCCCGCCGGCAGGCTCAGACGCCGAGGCGCTCCAGCACCCAGTCGAGCGCCTTGCCGAGCTCGGTGACGGTGAGATCCGGAGCATCCGGGCCGCGCTCGTCGTAGTGGCGGTCGATGAAGACGGTCGCGCTCCCGGCCCGCTCCCCGGCCGCGATGTCGCGCCAGCGATCGCCGATCGTCACGCTCGCGGCCACATCGATGCCGTGGGCCTCGGCGAGCTCGAGGATCATGCCCGGGTTGGGCTTGCGTCGGGGATCCTCGTCGTCATCGGTCCAGCAGACCGCAGTCTCGGTGATCCCGAGCGAGCTCGAGACCGCCGTGTTGATCTGCTCGACCACGTACCGGCTCGTGAGGCCTCGCACCACGTCCGGCTGGTTCGTGAACACGAAGAGCGGGACGTCGCGCTCCCGCAGGGCGGCACAGAAGGAGGCGGCGTCGCGGGTGAGTTCGAGTTCGGCGACCGAGCGGATCGCGGCCGGCGTGCCCTTCACGATCGGCGCCTTGATCAGTACCCCGTCGCGATCGAGGAAGACGGCGGGGCGGGGCGACGACGTGCTCACCCGGCCAACGGTAGCCGGGCCGGCGCGGACGCCCGGCTGCCTGCGCGCGAGATCACACGCCGCAGGCGGTCACGCAAGGTCGGACGGATCAGGCGTCGCGCGGGCCGCGTACGGCGCGCAGTCCGAAGCCGCCCAGCAGGGTGGCCAGGAGCACGAGCGCGCCGCCACCCAGGACGACCGCCGTGGCGCTCGGCCCGGAGGAATCGTCGTCGCCCGAGGTCGGGAAGCTCGCCTGCTCGGGCGTGGTGCTCTCCGGCTCGGCGAGCGGCGTGGCCGGCGTGGTTGCAGCCTCGGCCGCGGCCTTCTCGGCAGCAGCCTTCTTCTTGGCGGCAGCCCTCTTCTTCTTCGCCGCAGCCTTCTTCTTCTTCGCGGCCGCTTTCTCGTCGGCGGCGGACTGGGCCGCGGACGTGTCGGCGGTGGAGCCCGTGCTGGAGGACGCGTCGGGCTTGACACCCTCGCCGAACAGCGCGGAATCGCGGCTGCCCTGCTTCACCGGCGCCTTCGGCGAGTCGCCCGCCTCACGGCGCGCCTCCTCATGCGGGAGCGCGTACTCCTTGGCGGCCGGATCGCCCGGATCGAGGGTGACACCGTCCTCCTGGGCGTAGGCGACGGAGACGGATCCGGTGGCGGCAACCACGCTCAAGAGGGCAATGGCGAGTGCAGAGACGAACTTGCGCATTGGACTCACCCTACCGAGGAGGGGTCGACCGAACCCCCGTTCCCACCCGCCAGGTTCTGGAGGCCGGGATCGAGCGGATTGAGCGAGAGCGCCTTCTCGTAGAACCGTTTGGCGTCGGCCGCGTTGCCGCGCCGGGTGGCCAGGTCGCCGAGCAACGCCCACGTGACGGGGTTGGTCTTGTCGTGCTGGATGGCCAGCTCGAGGACCGCCTCGGACTCCGGTCCGCGGTTCATCCGGGCGAGCGCCGCGGCCTTGGCGTAGTAGCTGCGCACGGCCTCGTCGTTGAGCCGCAGGGAGCGGTCGGCCTGTTTGATCGCGCTGCTCGGGTCGGCGGCGATCAGATCGAAGGCCTCGCTGCGGTAGTGATCGGCGAACACCTGTCGCACGAGGCTCGCGCCGCTGATCGACACGGTGACGGCCGCCGCGATGCCGACGGCGACCACGCGTGCCGACGGCAGCCAGGCACGGCCTGCCACGGGATGGGGCTCCTCGATCGGCGCGGGGAGCTCGTTGTCGGGCAGGCGAGCGAGCGCGGCGAGCATCAGCAGGGCCACGGCGGTCGTCCCCGGGAGGAGGTGCTGCCAGTCGGCGCTGGTGTGGACGAGCCACGCGACGGGCACGCCGACGGCCGCGACCGAGACGAGGCGGGCGCTCGGGTCGTCGAGGGCGCGCCGCACGCGGACGATCGCGACGATCGTGCCGCCGAGCAGGAGGGCGAGAAGTGCCCCGCCAGCCAGGCCGAGCTCGGAGAGCACCTGCAGCTCGAAGGAGTGCGGCTGGCGAACGTCCTCGGCGACGCGGCGGTCGGCGTACCAGGCACGGTCGTAGTTGCCGGCGCCGACGCCACCGATCGGGTGCGCCTTGAACGCCTCGACGGCGACCCGCCAGTACTCATAGCGGTTGCCGGCACCGGAGGCCAGTCGGCTGCCGGCGCTCTCGGCGGGATCCGTGAAGACCGGCGCCGCGCCGGCGAGCGGGATCTCCGTGAACGCGTCCCACTGGTTCGAGACCTTGTCGGCCACCTTGCCGGCCGACACCAGCAGCGCCACGGCCGACACCGCGGCGAGCGCCATCGTCGTGCGGTCGGCGGCGCTGACGAGCCGCGTGCGTGACGGTGCGGAGAGGCGGTCGACGGCCGTGAGCAGCAGGGTCCAGAGCGCACCCGCGACGACGCTCGCGGCCAGGAGCACGATTGCGCCTTCGCGCACAGCCCCGTCCGACACGCGTGAGGTGGCCGGATCGAGCGACCCGTAGATGCCGGAGAGCGAACCGTAGGACGCGGCCAGGGCCAGCGCGATCAGCAGGAGCCCGCCGGCGCGGCGGCGCCGGCCCGGAAGGACCGCGACGACCACGATCACCGAGGCGACGGCGGCGATCGCAGCACCGCGCGACTGAGAGAGCAGCGCCAGACCGGTCATCAGCGTCGCCCCGACGAGCCCGAGCCCGGCGATTCGGGCACGGTGGCTCTCGGCGGCCGCGAACAGCAGCCAGATGCCCATAATGAACACGGTGGCCTCCGCGTTGATGTAGCCGAGCGGCTCGTGGAGCCGGCCGCCGAGGAAGAGACTGCCTCCGTTGCTGCCGAGCATCCGCACGACGACGACGCCGGCGACCAGGAGCGTGCCGACGGCGAGCGCCACGAGGGCGATGAACGCGCGGCGGCGCGAGCGCATCAGGATCAACGAGAGGCCGGCGATGATCGCGATGACAAGCCAGCGGTTGGCGCTGGTCACGGCCTGATCGGCCGAGTCGGCCCAGCCCGCGGAGAGGAGGGCGAGCAGCCCGATGCCACCGAAGCCCACGAGGATCGCCCAGGCGGCGGGCCCGAGGTGCTGCGGGCGACGGATGGCGCCCATGGCGGCGACGATCACCACGCCGAGGCCGATCGGCACCCACCATGACGCGTCGTAGAAGCCGAACGCGAACGGGCTCAGGGCCGCGCCGAGTGCGAGCGCCACGGTCGACAGGTCGCCGAGGGTGTACGGATCGGGGCGGCGCTCGCGCTTCTCGCGGGCCTTGTCGAGGGCTTCCGCGTCGACGGAGATCTTGCCGGTGGCGAGCAGTCGGTCTTCCTCGAGTTCGAGCAGCGTGATCACCGCGCCGATCACGCCGACCACCAGCACGGTGGCCGTGATGATGGCAAACGGGCCGACGTCGAGCGCCACGAGTGCCACCGAGCCGATGACGGCCTGCAGGGCACCGAGCGTGATCGCGACGGAGTGCGCCGTCCCGAGTCGGCGCCGCGTGCGGTGCGTGAGGTGGTCGCGCCCGCCCGTAAGGACCGAGATGCCCTTGCGACGGCGCGAGACGATCACGAGCGCGGTGTCGGCGGCGGGCACGCCGACGAGCAGCAGGCCGATCGCGACCGACTGCCAGCCGTCGGCCGCCAGGCTCGCGCCCGACATCACGAGCGTGGCGATCGCGAAGCCCACCGGCATCGAGCCGCCGTCGCCGAGGAAGATGCGAGCCTGCGGGCGCGCGAGGTTGTAGGGCAGGAAGCCGAGGCAGCTGCCCGCCAGCGCGGCTCCGGCGACCGTGAGCCACTGGTCGCCCTTGATGAGGCCGAGCAGCGCGACGGTGGTGCTCACGACGACGGCCATCGAGCTCGAGGCGCCGTCCATGTTGTCGAAGAGGTTGAACGCGTTGACGACGGCCAGCACCCACAGCACGGTGAGGGCGAGGTCCGGTGAGGCTCCGAGGCCGGTCTCCCAGCCCAGATCGTTGGACCACAGTCCGATCGCGATGCTGATCTCCACGAGCACCCGCAGCCCGGGCGACACGTGCCGGCGGTCGTCGATCGTGCCGACCACCCAGAGCACGCCGACCCCCGCGATCAGGGGGATCGTGCGCGACGCGTCGTGCGTGAAGAGCCCGACGATCAGGACGAAGGCCCCGAGGACGGCGGCGCCCCCGAGGTACGGGATGGGGCGGGCGTGCCCCTTGTAGCCCTTCGGCTTGTCGAAGAAGTCGAAGCGGCCCGCGGCCATGATGGCCACCGGCGTCAGGAGGTAAGCCGCGAGGCCCGCCATCCCGAGCGCGACGGCCAGTCGGGTCTCGAGCACCACGACGAGCGCCTACGCGAGGTCGCGGGTCTTCTCGAAGGCGATGACGTCGCGCAGGATGTCGTCGAGCGTGTTGCGCGGGGCCCAGCCGAGCGCCTGCTCGATCTTGGCGGTCTCGGGGACGCGACGCTGCATGTCCTCGAAGCCGGAGCCGTAGGCGATGTCGTAGGGGACGGCAGTGATGCCCGAGGCCGCGCCGGTCGCCTCGATCACGCGCTCGGCGAGCCCGCGGATGCTGATCTCCTCGGTGCTGCCGATGTTGAAGACCTCGCCGTAGTGCTCGCCGGACTCCATCAGGTCGGCGAGGGCGCGGACGACGTCGCTCACGTGCCCGAAGCAGCGGGACTGCTCGCCGTCGCCGAAGACCTGCAGGTCTCGGCCGGCGAGGGCGGCGCGCACGAACTTCGGCACGACCATGCCGTACTGGCCGGTCTGGCGGGGGCCGACGGTGTTGAAGAGGCGCACGACGACGGTCGGGAGCTTGCGCTCGTTCCAGTAGGCGAGGGCGAGGAACTCGTCGATCGCCTTGGAGCACGCGTAGGCCCAACGGCCCTTCGTGGTGGCGCCCATCACGATGTCGCCGTCCTCGCGGAACGGGAACGCGGTCGACTTGCCGTAGACCTCGGACGTGGAGGCGACGAGCACGGGGACGCGCCTCTTGGCGGCCTCCTGCAGCACGACCTCGGTGCAGTGCACGTTGGTCTCGATCGTGCGCACGGGCGACTCGACGATCAGCTCGACGCCGACGGCGGCGGCGAGGTGGTAGATCAGGTCGGCCTGGTCGACGAGCTCCCCGACGACGGCCTGGTTGCGGGCCGAGTCAACGGTGATCTCGAAGCCCTTGCGACCGCGGAGATGCGCGATGTTGTCGATCGACCCCGTCGATAGGTCGTCGAGGATGTGCACACTGTGCCCGCGCTCGAGGAGCAGGTCGGACAGGTGCGAGCCGACGAAGCCGGCGCCGCCGGTGATCAGGACGTGCAAGAGGAGGTCTTTCTCGATGCGCCGGGAGCCGAGGCGGCGTGGTGGGTCAAGCGGACGGCAGGGGCTCGAGGCGGGCCATGTACGTGGTCGCCCAGAGGTCCGGCCCGCTCGTGCGGCTGAGGATTTCGAGCGCGACGCGACGGAACGGGCGGCGGAAGCCGCCGTCGTGGGCGATCTCGGCGGTGACGTGCCATCCGCCCTGGGCGGCACACCCGTGGGCGAAGGCGCGTGCCTGCGCGACGTTCATCACCCAGCGGTGCCGGTCGCCCGGGTCGACCGGGCCGAAGTCGTACTTGCGCGTGGCCATGCGACCGCGCAGGAACGCGAGCCGCTGGTGGATGACGAAGACGTTCGGCAGCGCGATGACGATCGATCCGGTCGCGGCGCGCATGCCCTCCATGAGGGCGAAGTGCGGTTTGTCGAGATGCTCGAGGACGTCGGCGTAGACGACGGTCTCGAAGGAGGAGTCCTCGACGGGGAGGGTTTCCTCGGCGCTCGCGATGATGTCGGCCGGCTCGTAGATATCCATGCCCGTGTAGGCCGCCGACGCGGGGAGGTACCGGCGCAGGATGCCGTCGCGGCAGCCGACGTCGAGGACGGAGTTGGTCTCGCCGATCAACGAGACCAAGGCCTCGAAGCGGCCACCGCCACGCCGGGCGGGCGTGCCGGATGGAGCGGTGGCAGAGGTCGTCACTGCCAGGTCTTCAGGGGCCGACACCGGTGGCACTCTACCGTTGCGACTTTGTGGGGCGTCGTCCGGGGACGTTTGCGGGCGCGGAAGCCGGTCCGTTCTGGATCGCGTCACGACGGCTCGGGGTGCCGACTACCCCGGGCGGTCCATAGACTGCTCGCTCGTGAGTAACGACACCAACGAATTCGTCGCGCCGAGCTCGGCCCTGGTGACCGGAGGGGCGGGCTTCATCGGCTCCCACCTCGTCCGACGCCTGGTGAAGATGGGCACGACGGTGCGGGTGCTGGACAACCTCTCGACCGGCCGGATCGCGAACCTCGACGAGGTCATCTCCGACGTCGAGTTCCACGAGGGCGACCTCCGCAGCCCGGAGGCCGTCTCGCAGGCCGTGAACGGTGTCGAGGTCGTCTTCCATGAGGCCGCGCTCCCGTCCGTCCCGCGGTCGGTGCGCGATCCGCGCACGTCCCTGGACTGCAACGTCACGGGCACGCTGAACGTCCTGATCGCCGCGCGCGACACCGGCGTGCGCCGTGTGGTCTTCGCCTCGTCGTCCTCCGTCTACGGCTCCAACCCGACGATGCCGAAGGTCGAGACGCTCGTCCCGGCTCCGATCAGCCCCTACGCCGTCGGCAAGCTCGCCGGCGAGGGTCTCTGCAAGAGCTTCGCCGAGGTGTACGACGTCGAGACCGTCGCCCTGCGGTACTTCAACGTGTTCGGGCCGTACCAGGACCCGGCTTCGCAGTACAGCGCCGTCATCCCGCGGTTCATCGCCGCGCTCCTCAACGACGAGGCGCCGCACATCCACGGCGACGGCGAGCAGTCGCGCGACTTCACCTACATCGACAACGTCGTCAACGCCAACCTGCTCGCGGCCCAGGGTCCGCAGGAGGCGGTCGGCAAGGCGTTCAACGCCGCCTGCGGCTACCGCACGACCCTCAACGAGCTCGTCGAGGAGATCGCGAAGGCGCTCGACGTGGAGCCGCGCTCGGTGTTCGGTCCCACGCGGGAGGGCGACGTGCGCCACTCCCTCGCCGACATCGGCTCGGCCCGCGAGATCCTCGGCTTCGAGCCGACGGTGGATCTGGCGGCCGGTCTCAAGGAGACCGTCGAGCACTACCGCGACGCCGGCGTGAGCGCTCCCGCCTGATCGCGGGGCGGGCCGCGCCCGGCGGCCGCCGGGCGCTCGGCCCTGCGTCAGCGGCCGTCGGCGATCACGGTCTCGACGAGGTCGACCACCGCGTCGGCGTACCCCGTCGGCGTGAGCACGAACGGGCCCCAGCTCTTCGCTGCGGCCTCGGCCATCGCCGCGGTCGCCTCGCGGTCGGAGAGCATCCGCACGAGGGCCCGCGTGAGGTCGGAGACGTCGCGCTCCTTCACGAGCAGGCCGGTGTGGCCGTCGTCGATCAGGTCCGGGATGCCGCCGGCGTCGGCGCCGACGATGGGCCGACCGCGCAGCAGCGACTCGATGCCGACGCGAGGGAGCCCTTCCGACCGTGAGGGCAGCGCGAGGAACCAGGCGTCGTCGAACTGCTGGCGAACCTCGGCGGCGTCGAGCCACTCGTGGTGCTCGACCGACGCGCCGCTACGCGCGATCAGCGCGTCGACGATCGGCTGCTGCGGGCCCCGGCCGACGATCACCAGGCGGGCGTCCGGCACCTGTTCCAGGACGGCCGGCCACGCGGCGGCGAGCACCTCGGGGTTCTTGTATGGCTGGAGCACGCCCACGAACAACGCGGTCGGGCGTTCGCCGATCGGCTGGACCGGCGGGATCCGGTAGGCGTCGGAGTCGGTCCAGGTCGCGAAGGTGCGGGTCGGCTCCTTGCCGGTGGTCTCGCGCACAAGCCGCGCCATGGTCGGACCGACCGGGCGGGTGGCGTCGGCCCGACGGACCCCCCATCGGGCGACGGCGCCGGCCGGCACCGCGAGCAGGTCGCGGATGGAGGAGCCGTAGTCGGTGGCGGCCGTGTCCCAGTCGCCGTGGACCTCGCAGATCACCGGGACCCGCGGGCGGGCGAGCTGCACCATGGCCGCCTCGTAGGGCGACTGGGCGACGATCACGTCGGGGCGGAACCGACGCTCCTCGCGGTTGACGGCTGCCGGGATCGCAGCGTAGAAGGCGGCCCCGCGCAGCCCCCGGGCCCAGGCGGTGCGGAGCCGTACGAAGCGAGGATGCGGCGGACCGCCGCCGTCGGCGACCAGGACACGGACGTCGAGGCGCTCTTCGAGGAGCGCCCACTTCTTCTCGTCCTGCGCGGTGAGCGGCAGGCGCGTCTTGTGATGGCCGACGAACAGCACCCGGGGGCGTGCGGTCATTGGGTCTCCAGGAGGGAAGGGGCTGAGGTGGTCCGGGCGCTGGCCGGCCGGGGGCCGGTCCCGGCCGCGTCGAGCTCGGCATCCGAGCGGGCTCCGGACTCGGACTCCGCGCCCGGCGGCTCGGGGAAGCGATGCGCAGCGAGCCCGAGGCCGAGCAGGACGGTCCACGTGATCGTGAGCGAGCTGCCGGCGAAGACGACGTTCTCGGTGAAGGAACAGGCGATGACGGCGGTGATCGCCGCCGTGAGCCCCAACCGGTCGCGGCGCCCGAGGCCCACGACGGCCGAGCCGACGAACACGGCGAACGCGACGCTCGCCGGGATGCTCAGACCGATCGCGAGCGCGAGCCACGTGTTGTAGGCGGGGAACTCACCGGGGATCGCGCCAAGGCCCGTCGGGCCGAACGGGAAGGCGGTGAGGTAGTCCCAGCCGGTGGCGAGGCTCTCGACGCGGACGCTGGCCGAACCGCGGTCGAGGCCGACCGCGCTGGCGCCGATCGACGCGACGGCCAGCGCGAGGACCAGGCCGACCCCGGCGAGGAAGCCCGTTCCGAATCGGAGCCGGCTCGAGATCCCACGGACCCGCAGCTGGTCGGCGAGGATCACGAGCGAGCCGACGGCGAGCGCGCCCGCGGCCGAGCGGGTGGCGCTGCCGGCCAGCCCTGCGAGGAGTACGACGACGACCGCCGCGCGCACGAACCGGTTCGGCAGGATCGTCGGGCACCCGACCACCATCAGGATTGCGACCGCGATCGGGACCCCGAACTGGGCCGGGTCGCCGAGGGCCCCGAGGTATCGGCCGATGGGGAAGTTCGTCGTGATCGTCGGCGACTGCTGAGCGAGCGCGCCGACGGCATCGCCGAGGGCGATGCCGGCCACGCCTGCGAACACGAGGTGACGGCTCCGAGCGTCGAGACCGGCGACGGGGATCGCCGCGACCGCCAGGTAGAGCGTGATGCGGCCGAAGGAGGTGAGGGAGGTCGAGTCTCCGCTGAGCAGCGTGGCGACGCCGCCGACCACCAGGAACACCGCGAGGGCCACGAAGCCCACGAGCGGGATGCGCGGCAGACGGTGCGGGAACGGCAACGTGGTCGTGAAGAGCGAACGGAACAGCGTCGCGCCGAGCATCAGGTCGACGGTCGAGAGCGGGCCGATCGCCTGGGGCTCGATGAGCACCGTGAAGTGCGCGGCGACGAGCGCGGCGAGGAGGCCCGCGGTGGTGGGCAGCGCCAGCGCCACCAGGATGCCGGCGAGGGCCGTGAGCTTGGCGCTCGGCGCATGGTCGTCGAGGACCGTCCCGGCAGCGACCAGCAGCGCCAGGCTGAGGAGGACCGCCGTCGACGACGGTCGGCGGAGGGCCGTGGGCATCAGCGCACGCTCCGGGACTCGGCGAGCAGCTCTGCGACACCGGCCGGGCGGGGGGCGAGCGCGAGCAGGGCGCGTGCGTCGCGCGTCGCCTCTGGCACCGCGGTCGTCCCGAGGTACACCTGCGTGCTGCGGCGACGCCCGACGATCACGAGTTCGGCG
>JAURVW010001361.1 GCA_030655275.1 Solirubrobacteraceae bacterium | reverse complement strand
CCGGTTCCCACGCCGACGCCGACCGCGACTCCGGAGCCGACGCCGGTTCCCACGCCGGTTCCCACGCCGACGCCGACGGCGACGCCGGTTCCGACGCCGACGCCGACGCCGACGGCAACCCCGGCTCCGACGCCGACTCCGACGGCAACGCCGGCCCCGACCCCGACGCCGACGGCAACCCCGAAGCCGACGCCGTCCCCGTCCCCGACGCCGGTGGCGAAGGTCGCCACCACGGTGCGTCCGCTGTCGGTCAGCATCCTGTCGTCGCTGTTCGGTGGTCCGCAGATCACGGGCAAGCTCACGCGCACGAGCAACGGCGCGGCGATCGCCGGCAAGACGGTCGTGTTCAAGGCCGGTTCCGCGACGCTCTGCCAGGGCACGACGAACAGCTCGGGTGTCGCCACCTGCCAGTTCTCGATCCTGCAGCTGCCGCTCGTCTCGCTCGCGCTCGGGGCCAACGCCTCGTACGCCGGTGACGCGACCTACGCCGCATCGACGGGCAGCGCCTCGCTGCTGGTGCTCGGCCTGCTCTAGGCCGAGGCGAAACTCCGGGAGGTGGTGCGGCGCGGTGCCGCACCCTCTCCCGAGGTCGACCTGAACCGGGCCGGGTGGTACGTTTATGTACCGCCCGGCCCGTTCTTCATGGACGCCCCGGCCGCCAGATCGACCGTCGCTTGAGCACCGTTCCCGCATCCACTCCGCCTGCCGATCGCCCGAAGCCGGGCCGCCCCGACTCGGGCAACGCGCCGGGCGCCGGGCACCGCGAGCGCCTGCTCGATGCGATGGCAGGGTCGATCCGCGAGCACGGCTACCGCGGCACGACGGTGGCCGATGTCGTGCGCCGCGCCCGTACCTCGAGGCGCACCTTCTACCAGCACTTCGAGGACCGCGACGCGTGTTTCCTCGAGCTCTTCGATCTCGCCAACGCCGAGCTCGAGCAGCGCATCGCCAAGGCCGTCAACCCCGACGTGCCGTGGCCTGAGCAGGTCGATCTCACGATCGGCGCCTACATCGACGAGGTCGCCGCCGAGCCCGAGCTGGCCCTCGCCTTCACCCACGAACTCACCGCCATCGGTGATCTCGGAGCCGACCGCCAGCGTCGCGAGCTCGAGCGGTTCGCCGATCTCCTGGTCGCCCTCGTCGCGGCCGTCGGCGCCACCGACCCCAAGGTCGAGCCGATCCAGAAGACCACGGCGATCATGATCACCGGAGGACTTCGCGAGGTTGTCGCCTACGGCCTCGAGAACGACCAGGACCTCGGCGGCATCAAGGTCGCCGCCGCTGGCCTCATCAAGGCCGTCCTGGATCCCGACCACCGGCACTGGGCGACGGCCTAGCCGCCCCGGGCCGAGACGGGGCGTGCCCCCTCCCGGCCCGTTGATCGGCTAGTTCTGGGTGTGGCCCATGTGGTCGCCCGCGTCGTCCGGCACGTCGGCGGTACCGAACCACGCTGCCCGCCAGGCGCCCATCTGCGCGATCTCCTTCTCCTGCGCGCTGATGATCTCCCGCGCGATCGTCTGCAGTCGCTCGTCGCCACCGCGGGACAGCTCGGCCTTGGCCATCGCGATCGCGCCGCGGTGGTGCACGGTCATCTGGTCGATGAATTCGCGGTCGAAGTCGCCCGATCCACCGAGATCGTTCATGTCCATCGACATGCCCATCTCGTCCATCGAGAGGCCGAGGGTCTGGGCGTCACTGCCCATCATGCTGCTGTGGTCGGTCTTGGCCCCGAGGTCCTTGCCGACCTCGGTCAGGTCTGCGATCTCCTTCTTCTGGGCACGGACGATGGCCGTCGAGAGCGTCTTCAGTTCGGTGTGATCGGCCCGCTGCAATGCGCTTTCGGCCATGACGACGGCCATCTGGTGATGCGGCACCATCTGTCGGACGAATGCCTGGTCCACGTCGGCCGCGGAGGCCGGCGTCGCTGAAGCGGTTGCGGGGCCGGTGTCTGAGGCGTTTGCGCCGCTGCCGGCGTCGCTGTCGTCGTTGCCGCAGGCGGCGACGGTCCCGCCGAGGGCGAGGGTGAGCAGGAGGCTGGTGAGCGCCTGCCGAGATGGATTCTTCATGTGGGTCTCCACGTCGTGACTGGGTGATCGAGCGCGCGGGCCCCGTCGGCCCGATGGCCGGGGTCGGGGCCGCGCGATGCGATCAGCGCCGGTCGACGCAGAGGTGGAGCCGAAGGGCCGGGCCGTCGCGGGGAGGCGGGACCCAGACCGCTGGGGTGACCGAGGGCGGAGGCTGCAGCGCCAGGGGACGGCGCGGGCGCGGGCGCGGGGTCCGACGGCGGACCCGACGGATCAGGACGAGCCCGACCACCGCGACTGCTCTGCCGAGAACACCGAGGCACGTGACCATGGCCGCAGCGTGACCATCACCCATGGCGCCCATGTCGTCGTGGCCATCCTGCGCGCCGCGGTGGTGCGCGAGTGTGGCGGCCGCCATCGACACGACGAGCGCCGTCAGCAGCGCACGGAAGAGGCGGCTGCGGTCGCGGAGGTCTCTGAGGGCGAGCGGAGTCACTGCAGTCGTCGACGGGTCTACGGCGCGAGGCGCGTCGCGGTCCACGGTAGCGAGCGATTCGGGCGCGACGCCCCCGAACCTTGGGCCGGGCGATACGCTGACCGTCCCGCGCAATGCCCGCCGTCGCCACCCGCGACCGCGCCGCATCAGCCGCGCCGGGGCGATTAGCTCAGTTGGTTAGAGCACCTGTTTTACACACAGGGAGTCGGGGGTTCGAGTCCCTCATCGCCCATGAGTCGGGCCGTCGCGGTAGCCCGCCCGGTCCGCATCGGTTCCGATCGACCTCAGGCCCTAGCCGCGATCCTCGAGCTCGAACCTGGCTTCAACAGCCGCCTCTGCGAGGGCGTCGAGGTAGGCGGCTTCTTCGAGGTGGTCGTGGCCGTCAAGGTAGGCGCTGATCGCGTCGAAGCGCGGTTCCAGGGCCCTGATGAGGTTCCTCAGCTCGGCGGTCGAGGCGGCTTCGACCTGCGCTTCGCGGTCGACGTCGTCGGGGATGGCCCAGGTTCGAAGCAGCGGCAGGAGATCATGGAACTCCTCCGGCAGCGCGGCGAGATCAACGTCTGCGTCCATTCGCGCAGGATATTGCGGTCGGGCCGCGCCGACAGGCCTTAGGGTTTCAGCGTCGTGCTCAGCAGGATCGAGAAGTTGGCCCTGATCTCCGCCATGGTCCTCGGCGGACTGCTCATGTGGACCGCCGTTCCCGCGGCGTGGCTCTGGATCGCCGGCCGCTACTCGCGCGTCTCGCAGAGCGAGATGTCGTCGCTCGTGATGCTCAACGTCGGGATCCCCGCGACGATGTACGCCGTCGGACTGGGCCTGGGTCGACTCGAGCGCCGGTACGCGAGCCGCTTCGATGTCGAGACCGGCCCACGGGTCGTCGGAGCGCGTTGGCTGCATTCCCTCCGCGGGGACACCCCGGACGATCCCCCGACGGTGCTCGACAAGATCCTGATCGTCAACGTCGCGCTGGCGATCCTCACCGTCACGATCTGGTTCGTGCTGTTCTCCCACGGAAGCCAAGCCCCGCACTGAGCACGAGCGGGATCCGTCCCTTCACCGCGGCGGACTCGGCGCCGTCCAAAAACCGATGATCCGGTCTTTCACGCTCATCCGCGCGACGGTCTGCCACGGCGTCGCGAGCGGCGCATAGCCGGCGAGGGGCAGGCCGTCTCCGGGGCTGCGGTCGGTGGTCGGGGGCGGGACGAGTCGCGGGAAGGCGGCGCGCGCCTGGGCCTCGCTGTGGAGCGCCTGCAGGCCGCGGTCGGTCGTCGCGATCCCCGGCCCGGTACTGAAGATCACGGTCACCTTGCCGTTGCGGCAGCCGACATCCGACGGGCTCGCCGACTC
The DNA here is from genome assembly GCA_030655275.1 of Solirubrobacteraceae bacterium. GTDB lineage: Bacteria > Actinomycetota > Thermoleophilia > Solirubrobacterales > Solirubrobacteraceae > JAGIBJ01. The sequence goes on along the minus strand of JAURVW010001361.1, from coordinate 2,552 downwards.
GACGCGCAGGGCGAGTTCGAGGCTCGGCACGCGCGCCCAGCACTTTCCTTCGCCGTTGCCGTAGGTCTCGACGGGGGCGACGGCCTGCACATCGGCGATGGTCATCGCGGCGGCGGCCGCCGGCTCGCGAGGCAGGGCGAGCGGACCGATCGACGCGGTGATGCCGTCGGCATCCACGACCCACGTCGCCGGCGCATGCGCGGGCACGGGGCTGCCAGCAGGGAGATGCATCCGGCCGCCGCAGGAAGTCCACACCCCTCGGGCGAGGGTGGCGCCGGGCTCTCGCTTCCGACCGACAGATAGATGCCGTCGCCTTCGCTGACCGTGACGGCCGGTGCCGTCCTTGCCCACTCGGTGGCGATGAGGTCGCGCGACAGCGAGTCCTTCGTGAAATCGGCGCGGCGCGGCCCGACGAATGCGGCCACCCGGCCCTCCCCGTCGGCCCGTCGACGCCACATCCCGTACCGGACGCGCGCACGCCGACCCTTCGTCAATCGTTGCAACGCCGCGGTGCTCTCCTCTGCGCCGCACTCGCCGGGCTCGGGCGTGTCGACCATCCAGAGGCGCACCTTCAGCGGCCCGCCCGTCGTCCTGAGCGTGAGGCGGCCGGGCCCGTCGACGGAGGTGATCGTCGCGTTCCCGTAGCTCGGCGGCCGCTTCTTGGGGCTCGGCTTCGCCGACGTGGTCGCCCTGGCGGCCGCAGGACCCATCACCCCGCCGATCGCCAGCCCCGCAACCAGGATCATGGCCGCGCGGCTGGTCCGAATTCCTCGCACCATCAGGAGGTCGACGCCGCCGCTACGACCTGAAGCCCAACGGGCCATCCGATGCTGCCGGCTCACGGCCTCCGAGCCTGCGGCGATCCTCACGCTCAGGAGTCGGGCGACCTGTAAGACTCCGCGGCGTAGCGGCAGTCGCCTTCCTCGGAGGGCTCCGGTCGCTTCCGTCCACGCGCGCCTGCCCCGGCCGGCCGCGGTCCCTCCGCCGATCCCTCCGGACCTCGATGCCTCGTCCCGCCGCCCTCCTCCGCCGCACCGCCGGCGCTCTGCTCGCCGCCTCGGCCGTCGCCGCCTGCACCACCAGCCCGGCCATGGCCGCCACGGCGCCGCTGCGCTTCGTCGGCATCGCGCCCGACGGCAAGCGCACCTACGACCAGAACTGGGTCGCGATCTCGGCCGACGGCTCCGAGCTCGTCGGCGAGGAGCGTCGCCAGACGGAGTCCTACGCGCTGAACATGCTCAGCCGCAGCGTGGTGACCGGCAAGACCACCGTGATCGTGCCGGGCGTGCGCAACGTCGACGCGGTCAGCGCCGACCTGCAGCGCATCATCTTCACCACCAAGACCTCGTTCTCCGCGAAGGACCGCAACAGCGAGGTCGACCTCTACCTGCTCGACCGTCGCGCGAACACCAAGACGCTCCTCTCGGTGGGCGGCGACGGCTCCGCCATCGGCCTCGAGCGGTCCGGCGGCAAGCCGTACTACTACGCCTGGCCCTCCGAGATCTCGGCCGACGGCAAGGTCGCGATGGTGTCGCTCAACGAGACCGACAACGGCACACCGAGCGGCACCCGTCGCACTTGGCTCTACGACATCGACCGCGCGAGCTTCCGTGAGCTGCCGGCCGCCAAGGACGGCTACAACAGCAACCTCGACCGCGCCGGCCGGGTCGCGATCTCGGCGGACCAGATCGTCGTCGACGGCCAGGCCAAGGGCAAGGTGCCCGAGGGCACGAAGGCCCGTTGGACCATCTCACCGAACGGCAAGTTCGCCGCGGCCCCCACCGAGTTCGGCGACGCGGTGATCGGCGTCGACCTCGAGAACGGCCAGTCGGTGAAGATCCCGCTGCCGTACGAGCCGTACAACAGCGGCTACTTCTTCCGGATCGCCCACGTCTCCGACGACGGCGCGTCGCTGATCCTGTCCGACGTGCTCGACTTCGACAAGGGCGACGAGCGCTACGTCTTCGGCCGGCTCGACCAGAGCGGCAAGCTCACGCGCCTCGGCGACGACCTGCCGTTCACCAAGGACACCTGGCTCGGCGGCCAGTGGAGCTTTGCGAAGTACGCCGAGCGGGCTCCGATCATCACGGCCGACGGTGCGTTCGCCTTCACCGGGACGCACGTCGCGCAGCTCGGCAGCCGTCCCGTCCCGGGCACCGAGCCGACCGTGCCGTCGACCCCCGTCGGCGGCGACTACCTCGAGTTCTTCGACGCTCGCTGCATCACGCGGAACCTCACCCTCTGGGAGCGGCTGACCAACACGGGCAAGCGCGACTACTCGCCGATCTCGCTCAGCCTCTACGCCCCGCCCGTCGGCACCGATCTGCGGCCGGCCGCGGGCTTCAAGGGCACCATCAAGCGCACGAGCGACGGCGCTTCGAAGGCCATCAGCCTCACCCCTGGCTCGTACGTCGAGATCCCCGAGGCGGGGTACCGCGGCGGGTTCTCCTTCGACGGCACCGTCACCCTTCGGGACGGCACCGCGCTGAAGTACTCGAAGGTCGTCGGGTCGCATGGCGCGCCGACCGACTGCCCGTACGGCCTCTTCGGCT
>JAURVW010001352.1 GCA_030655275.1 Solirubrobacteraceae bacterium | reverse complement strand
CGCCGAAGCCCTCGCCGCTCGATATTCGACCGATGTCGTTCGAGAGCCCGATCGAGAAGAGCAGGATCACGAGCACGAAGCCCACGATGCTGGCCCGCTCGAGCACGGCGGTCGACACGGGTTTGCCGCCACGCAGTTTCTCGACGATCGACCAGAAGATGTGGCCGCCGTCGAGCGGTAGGAACGGGAACATGTTGATGATCGCCAGGGAGAGCGAGATCACGGCGAGCACGCCGATGGCCTGCACGGTGTCGAGCTCGAACGTCTGGCGGGTGGTCTCGTAGCCGCCGACCACGCTGGAGACCTCCTTGCGGGCCTGCGCGTCATAGACGATCTTCACGAGCGACTTCACCGACTCGCTCGTCACGAACCACATGCGGTCCAGCGACTCCGACGCCGCCGTCCCGAGGCCGACCTCCTCGTACCGATCGCCGTAGTCGAGCGTGAACCCGAGACCGAGGCGATAACGCTTGAGGGCCTCGTCGTAGGTCGGGGTGATCTCGACGACCTGGCGCTCGCCGTCGCGCAGCACGGTCACCTCGACGGGCTTCGCGGCAGCGCACTTCGCGAACTGCGCGCTGCCACGGGCGTCCTTCGTGCCGAGCGGCTTGCCGCCGCAGGCGCCGCTGCCGATCAGGGCGGTCATCGCCTTGATCCGGCGGTCGATCTCCTCGACGGACAGCCCGGCTTGATCGCCGGGCACCGTGGTTCGGGCCGCGCCGCTGGCGCCGGCGGCGCTCACGCTGAGGATGCCGTCGTCGGGCTTCAGCTTGCCGCCTGCCGCGCCCTTGGTCTCGACGCTACCGACCCCGATGCCAGGCGCCGCCATGCCCTGGATCCCGAAGATCCCGAACAGCAGCACGAAGGCGATCACGACGTTGACGAGCGGTCCGGCGAGGATCACGAAGATCCGTTTCCAGACCTTCGATCCCGCGTAGGAGCGGGCGTAGAGCTCCGGCGGGAGCTCGCGCGCCTCGTCCGGATTCATGCCGGTGATCTTCACGTAGCCGCCGAGCGGGATCACCGCGACGCCGTACGTGGTCTCCCCGCGCGTGACGCTCCACAGCGGCTTGCCGAAGAACAGGAAGAACTTCTCCACGCGCATGCCGACGGCCTTCGCCGCAGCGAAGTGCCCGAGCTCGTGGAAGATGATGAGGAGCGCGAACCCGAGGAACGCGAGGATCCAGCTCACGCGGCGACCAGACGGTCGACGACGGCTCCGGCGGTCGCGCGGGCGGCGCGATCGATCTCGAGCAGCTGCGACGCATGGTGCACGGGGATCTCGCCCTCGCGCTCGAGCGTCGTCTCGACGACCTCGGCGATCCCGCCAAAGGGCAGACGGCCCTCGAGGAAGGCGTGCACGGCGACCTCGTTGGAGGCGTTGAGCACGCAGGGTGCGCCCCCGCCGGTGGCCATCGCCTCGCGGGCGAGCCGCAGGCAGGGGAAGCGATCCTCATCGGGCGCTTCGAACGTGAGCTGGCCGACCTCGGCGAGATCGAGCGGGCGGCTCGGGAGCGCTGCGCTTGTGCCCCGGTGCAGCGCCCAGGAGATCGGGACGCGCATGTCGGGGTGGCCGAGGTGCGCGAGCTGCGCGCCGTCGACGAGCGTGACCATGCCGTGGATGATCGACTGCGGGTGCACGAGCACGTCGATCTTCTCCATCGGGATGTCGAAGAGGTGATGCGCCTCGATGAGCTCGAGGCCCTTGTTCATCATGGTTGCGGAGTCGATCGTGATCTTGCCGCCCATCCGCCAGGTGGGATGGGCCAAGGCCTGTTCGACGGTAGCGCCGGCGATCGCCTCGGCACCCCACTCCCGGAACGGACCGCCGGACGCCGTCACGACGAGACGCTTCACCTCACCCGGGCTCGTGGCGCCCAGGAGTTGCGCGAGCGCGGAGTGCTCGGAGTCGACGGGCCACAGGCGCGCGCCGGTCGCCTCGGCCAGGCCGGTGACGAGCGCGCCGCCCACGACCAGGGATTCCTTGTTGGCCAGGGCCACATCGATGCCCTCGCCGAGCGAGGCGAGCGTCGACCCGAGGCCGGCCGCGCCGACGATGGCGTTCAGCACGAGGTCGGCGCCCGAGGAGATCGCGAGCTCGAGCACGCCGTCGGCACCGGACAGCACTTCGCCCGTGAAGTGGGCGCGAGCAGCCTCGGCGGCCTCGCGGTCGGCGAGCGCGATCCGACCGACACCGAGGCGTTCGGCCTGGCCGACGGCTTCCTTCCAGTCGGTGCCCGCGGCGAGCCCCTCGCACGACATCACGTCGGATCGCTCGAGCACGTCGGC
>JAURVW010001347.1 GCA_030655275.1 Solirubrobacteraceae bacterium | reverse complement strand
CGCCGAAGCTCGGACGCGAGTCGCCGCCGTGGCTGCGACCGCCGTCACGACCGCCGCCGCCGAAGCCGCCGCGTCCGCCACCGCCGCCGCCGTAACCGCGACCACCGCCGCCGCCACCGCCGCCGCGCTTCTTCTTGCCGCCCGCGCGAGCGAACGGATCCAGGCCGGCTGCTTCGAAGCGGTCCTCGAGACCGAGCTCGCGAACGATGCTCGCGACCTCACCCTCCTGGCCGGGGGCCACGAGCGTGACCGAGATGCCGACGCGGCCTGCGCGGCCGGTACGACCGGTGCGGTGCACGTAGGCCTCGCGGTCTTCCGGGGCGTCGTAGTTGATGACGTGCGTGATGTCGTCGATGTCGATGCCGCGGGCAGCGACGTCGGTCGCGACGAGCACGTTGATCTTGCCGCGCTCGAACGCCTTGAGGGCGCGCTCACGCTGCGACTGGCTCTTGCCGCCGTGCATCGCGCCGGAGTCCACGCCGACGTCGTCGAGGCGACGGGCGAGACGGTCGGCGCCGTGCTTGGTGCGCACGAAGACGATCGCGAGGCCGCGCTCCTCCTCGAGGGCGTCGAGCAGGAGTTCGACCTTGTCCTCGCCCTTCGTGTCGACGAAGCGGTGGTCCATCTCGGTGATGGGACGCTCCGGCGGCGCGAAGATGTGCGTCTGCGCGTCGACGGTGAAGTCCTTCGCGATGCGACCGGCTTCGCCGTCGAGCGTCGCGGAGAAGAAGAGGGTCTGGCGGTCGTCCGGGGTCATCGCGACGATGCGGTCGATCGCCGGCTTGAAGCCCATGTCGAGCATGCGGTCGGCCTCGTCGAGGACGAGGATCTCGACGTCCTTGAGGCTGAAGGCGCGGCGCTGGATGAGGTCCTCGAGGCGACCGGGGGTGGCGACGATGACGTGCGCGCGGGCGGCGTCACGAGCCTGCTTCTGGAGGCCGACACCGCCGTAGACGGCGACGACGCGGAGCGCGAGGGCGTGGGCGACCTCGCGGGACTCCTCGACGATCTGCGAGGCGAGCTCACGGGTCGGGGCGAGGATGAGGGCGCCGGGGCGGCCCGTGTTGTTCGCGTCGAGCGAGTCGAGCAGCGGCACCATGAAGGCGAGCGTCTTGCCGGAACCCGTCGGGGACTTCGCGAGGATGTCCTTGCCCTCGAGGATGTCCGGGAGGACCATCGCCTGGACGGGGAGCGGGTTGACGTAGCCGCGCTTCTCGAGGGCGCCGGCCGCGGCGTTGGACACACCGAGGTCGCGGAAGCTCTGCTCAGCGATCGGGGTGCTGAGGTCGGCGACGATTTCCGTTGCCGGATCGGCAGCAGTGGGAGAGGTCATAGGTTTTCCTTCGCGGCGCATGCCGCTGGCGGGGCTCGGGCCGTGGGCCTGCCGCGCTCATGTGAATGGAGCGCTTCGCGAATGAGGTCCGCGTCACGCTGGCTGCTCGCGGAGTGATGCGAGGGCCATAGGGGAGGTGGCGACTTACCCCTACGACCGCTGTATGCGATGCACTGGCGAGCTGCCCGGCGCGGCCGCTGGGGCCACGCGCAACCCTCAAGCTAGCAGGGTGGGCTGCTACGTCGACGGATCGGCTAGTGTGCGCTTGGTCCGCAGGGAGGCGACCTCGGTGCGCTCGCTGCGCCCTCGGAGCACCACGGAGTAGAGCACCTCCCAGTGCTCCTGCTCGCTCGGATCGGCTTCGGCGACCAGCCGGCCGGCGGCGGCCACGCGACCGGGAAGCCCCTTGGCCTGGCTGTTGAGGCGCGCGGCCTCGTTCACGGGGTCGCCCATCACCGTGTATTCGAAGCGTTCCCGGGTGCCCATGTTGCCGGCGATCACGTCGCCGCCGGACAGGCCGATGGTGGCCGGGGTTTCTGGCGCATCGCGACCCAGGATCTCCGCAAGTTCGCGTGCAGCGCGCAGGGCACTCGTGGCGGTGTCGTCGTGGGCGACGGGTGCGCCAAAGATCACGAGCGCGCCGTCGCCGGCGAACTTGTTCACGAGGCCGCCGTGCTTGTGCGTGACGGAGACGACGATGTCGAAGAAGCGGTTGATGAGCTCCACGACCTCCGTCGCCGGTCGCTGCATCGCCAGGGTGGTGGAGCCGACGATGTCGACGAAGAGCGCGGCGACGTGGACGGTCTCGCCGCCGAGCTCGGAACCCCGCTGCAGGGCGGTGTCGGCGACCTCGTCGCCGACGTGCCGGCCGAACAGGTCGCGCAGCTCCTCGCGCTCCTCG
>JAURVW010000401.1 GCA_030655275.1 Solirubrobacteraceae bacterium | reverse complement strand
CCATGTCGACCGAGAGGCGCGCGCAGAGCTCGTCGACGTCGACCTCCTCGGCATTGACGAGTGCGAGCAGGTCGAGCAGCGCCGCCGGCAGCGCCGGCAGGTCGCTCGCCCAGGCGATCGAATCCTTGAGCTTCGTGTTGGCGGTGAGCGGGACTGGCGTGGAGCTGGGGGCGGAAAGGATGGCGGACATGGGTCGAAGTCGGCTGCGTGGGATCGATAGCGTCGCATCGCGGCGAGCGCGGCGCTCGGCAGTGAAGGCAGGGATTCGTGGCGTTTTTCGAGTGCTCGCGGCGTTCACGCGACGCTGGGCCGGTGCCCAGCGGCGAATGGCGCCAGGGGCCAGAATCGGAAGCGACGGCCCGGCCGACAACCACCAGCGACTCGCTCCCACGATGGCCGAAGGCTTCTTCTCCCCCGACCGACTCCGGATCCCCGGCCTCGAGGCCGATCGCCTTCGTGCCGCGATGGTGCGCATCCTGCCGACGACGGTGCTCGTGCTCGACATGGCGCCCGATGCCGACGAAGCGCGCCGCCGCGCGCGCAACGAAGCGCTGCCCGATGGCTCCGAATGCTGGCACCGCTTCTTCACCGCCGAAGACATCGCGAAGGCCGACGATCCCGAATTCGCGATGGGCATGGTGCGGCACGAGTTCGCGCGCGCGGTCCGCGCCGGCGCGGTCTTTCCCGTCACCGTGCCGCTCGATGGCGGCGGCAGCGGCTTCGCGATCGATGCCAATGGCCTGGTCGTGACGAACTACCACCTCGTCACCGCCGAGATCGCGAACCACGGCCGCCACGGCGGCGCGATGCGCAACGAAGTGCGCTGCCGTTCGTTGCGTGCTCAGGTCGCGCGCCGTGGCGACGACGGCCGCTGGGCGTGGCGCGACGCCGAGTCGCTCTGGCTGGTCTCGAACCCGCCGAGCGCGCGGGCGATGCGAGACGACGCGAACGGCGTCACGCAGTTGCGCGAAGACATCGCCTTGTTGCGCGTCGAACCGCCACCGTCGGCTTGCCTCGAATTCGCCGAGAAGCCCGTGGCAACCGGTGATCGCGTCTGGATGGCGGGCTTTCCGCTGCGCAGCGCGCGCGGCGCCGAAGCGCTGGCGCAACTCGGCTACGCGGATGCCGACGGCAGCCTGCGCGTGTCGTCCTGGCCGTCGAAGGCGCGGACCACTTCAGCGCCGACCTGCACGGCTCGATGGGCAACAGCGGCTCGCCGGTCTTCGATACCGTCGGTCGGGTCGTCGGCATGTTCTCGCGCGTCACCGGCGACGGGCCGCGCAACGCGTTCGCGTTTGGGCACGTGCAGCGGGTGCAGGTAAGTGCGGCCCTGATCGTCGAAGGCCTCGGCATCGGCCTCGGCATCGGCCTCGGCGACCGCAGCGGCTCGCACGTCGACGCATGACAGTCGACACCCTGCCCCACCGCGCGCCGGCCGCCGGCCTCTCGCCCACGCTGACCGCCCTCTTCGCCGTCGCCTGCGGCCTCTGCGTCGCCAACATCTACTTCGCGCAGCCGCTGATCGAGCCGATCTCGCAGGCGCTCGGCCTGCATGCCGGGCTCGCGGGCCTGGTCGTCACGCTGACGCAGCTCGGCTACGGCGCAGGGCTGATCCTGCTGGTGCCGCTCGCCGACGTGGTCGAGAACCGGCGCCTGATCATGTGGGCGATGGGCGGCGCGGTGATCGGGTTGATCGGCGCGGCGGCGTCCGTGTCAGCGGCGACCTTTCTGCTCGCGTCGTTCGTGGTCGGCAGTTGCGCGGTCGCGGCGCAGGTCTTGGTGCCGTTCGCCTCGCACCTCGCGCCCGACGCGTCGCGCGGCAAGGTCGTCGGTAACGTGATGGCCGGCTTGCTCGGCGGGATCATGCTGGCAAGGCCGTTCTCGAGCATCGTCGCCGCCGCGTTCGGCTGGCGTGCGGTGTTCGGCATCTCGGCGCTGTTGATGGCGGTGCTGATCGTCGTGATCGCACGCGCCTAGCCGAAGCGCGTGCCGCACGAGTCGATCGGTTACGCGCGGACCTTGAGGTCGCTGCCCGGCGTCGTGCTGCACACACCGCTGCTGCGCCGCCGCGCGATCTATCAGGGGCTG
>JAURVW010001345.1 GCA_030655275.1 Solirubrobacteraceae bacterium | reverse complement strand
GGCCCGATCGGCTGACGCTGTCCCAGCGTTGCTCGGAGCCCGAGGACAAGGACCGAGGGACAGCGAGACCGGCAAAGCGAGGGCGCCAGGCGGGAGTCCCATGAGGGATCCGGCGACAGCGCGGCCTTCGATCGCTTTCGCTGGCTCTGCGCAATGCTCATGGGGTGAAGACGCGGCAGGCCTGGGTTCGTGACGCAGAGTCACGAGAAGCTGAGTGTCGGCGCGTCGCGGGCCTTGTCGGAAAGCAGCTGCGGGCTGTTCGGTATCTCGACTTTGGCTACAGCGGGGACGTCTCAACCTGGGTTCGGTCTGAGTTCCACGCAATCGACTACGGCTTGGAACTCGACTTCGCCGACGGGACTACCTGGTCGTTCATCTGGCAGACCATCCGCCCCTGGGAAGGGCTCCTCGCCTTCGAGGGCACGCTGATCGGAAACGAGATCGTGCCCGACTCCGAATGCAAGACCTGGTCGATCGATCACATCCCGGCCTGGGCACGATTGATCGGTTCGGCCATCACGTCGGTCGACAGCGGCTGGGAGGACTACGGCGAAGCCCAAAGCCCATTCGCGTGGGCAATCCATTTCGAGCACTCCAACCAAGTCGTGATCGCACTAGGCGACGTGGACGACCACTACGGCTTTACGCCAAGCGCAGACAACGTCGCGGTCTTCTTCAGCCTCGACTCAGCCCACAGACACGGCCTAGAGCCAACGCCGCCGAGCACCTGACGCGGCGTCCGGATGACGAACCCCAACCGAGCAACGACACGACCCAGCCCAACCCACCCCTCGGTGAGCAGGCAAGTCTCATATACCCCGCCCGATTTGATTCGCGATGACCGGGGGCTATCTGCAACACGAACCTCAGCGCCCGCGCGAGCTCGCGTGCTCGCTCAGAGCAGCGCGGTGATCGCTCGCCAGAACGCTCGTTGGGCCCCGGCGATGGGGCGCGAGTCGGCGAGGCCTGCGAAGAACTCTCCGTCGAGGGTTGGGGTGAGTCCGGCGGCGAACTCGCGGCTGGAGATGGTCCGCTGGGCCTGGATGGTGCGCCGGCGCCGGAGGTTGTGTCGAAGGTCGCGGAGGACGGCGAGGGTGGCTCGGCGCTTGCTGGCGGCCCAGCCTCCGCGCCACGCGACGACCCAGAGGGCGAGATCGAAAAGCACCAGGAACGGAAAGAGGAGGGCGAGCAGGCGGCCTGGATAGGTGGCGATGATGGTCGCCCAGCGGTTGCGCTCCAAGTAGAACCACTTCGTGATGCCCTTGTCGAACTCGTAGTCGTGGCCCACCACGGCCTCGGGCACCACGCCGACGCCCCAGCCCGCCGAACGCACGCGCACGCTGAGCTCGAGGTCCTCGCAGTACATGAAGAAGTGCGGGTCGAAGCCGCCGAGCTGGTTCCAGAGATCGCGTCGGATGCAGAGGGCGGCGCCCGACGCAAAGCCGACCGTCTCCCGCCGCTGGTGATCGACGACCCGATCGCCCCACGCCCCCGACCAGCCGAACCCGAGGAAGTGCACCCGCCCGCCGGCGGTGTTGACGTGCTCGCCATCAGCCAGCGCGACCATCGCCTGCCAGCAGCCCCACGTCGGCTCGTCCGCGGCCGTGGCCACCAGCGCCTCGAGACAGCCCGGCTGCGGCACGGCATCCGGGTTCAGGAGCAGGACGAGGTCGGTCGTCGCCAAACTCACGCCGACGTTCACGCCGCCGGCGAATCCGAGGTTCGCGGCGACACGCTCCACGCGAGCCCGCGGAGCCCGCTCGGCGACGAAGTCGGCCGACCCGTCGGTCGACGCGTTGTCGACCACGATCAGCTCGTCGCCCTCGGCCAGCTGATCGTCGACGGCGTCGAGCAACGGCCCCACGTCGCCGGCGCTGTTGAACGTCACGACGACGACCGCGAGCGACGGCCGCGACCGCCCGTTCACGGCCCGGCCGGCCCAGGTGGATCCTGCGACGGGCCGAACTCGCGCACCTGCTCGGCGATCTTCTCGTCGACGGGCTGTTCGCCCTTGATCCCGTCGATCTCCTGTTGGAGCAGGCCGACCCGCTGGGCCAGGATCACGTTCTCGTCGGTGAGGGAGCTCACCACGATCGAGAAGTGCAGGAGCAGCATCAGCACGAAGCCG
>JAURVW010001340.1 GCA_030655275.1 Solirubrobacteraceae bacterium | reverse complement strand
GCCTCGACCGTGGACCTGCGGCCGAGGGCGACCCTGATGGACGACCTGGTCGACGACGCCGTCGACACCGTGCGGGCCGCGGCCGAGAGCCGCGCCCAGCGCATCCGGGTGGTTCGCGACCCCCAGCCCGGCGTCACGAAGCGGGTCGACGAGGACCGCCTCCGCTCCGCCCTCGAGGAGGTGCTCGGCAACGCCGTCAAGTTCGGTCCGCACGGCGGCACCATCACGGTCGTGCAGACGATCGCGCCGCACGCCTTCACCCTGTCGGTGCACGACGACGGTCCCGGCATCGAGCCGCTCGACCAGGATCGCGTGTTCGAGCGCTTCTTCCGGTCCGCGTCCGCGCGGGAGAGCGCGGTGCAGGGCTTCGGACTGGGACTGCCGCTGGCGCGGAAGATCGTGCACGCCCACGGCGGGCGGATCAGCATCCACAGTGTGCCTCCGGCGGGCACCACCGTCACGATCACACTCCCCGACCCCCGCTCGGGTGACATGTCGTCGCCCCGGTGTCCCTAGACTGACGACCTATGACGAACGCGTCAGCCGCAGAAGAACTCCGTGCCGCCCTGAGCGACCGCGCCTGGAACGGCGTCGTCGAGGCGATCGAGGCGCACTGGGCCACCCTCACCCAGACGAACCAGGCGCTTCTGGTCGAGGCCGTCAACGCGCTGCCCGACGACGTGCTCGCGAAGAACCCCCGGCTCGTCGCCGCGAAGACCTACGTCAACTACCTGCCCGTCAACGGCGAGGTGCGTCCGCTCCGCTTCCAGCACGTCGTCGTCACCGAGTCGGGCAGCCTCCTCGACGTGCTGGCCGACCTCACCAGCCGCAGCGTCACCGCCCGCTTCCAGGGGAATCCGGAGCAGTCGATCGCCCTCGTGCGCGAGGCCCACGCGACCATCGCCGAGGTCAGCGACGAGTCGATGGCCTCGATCCGGCCGGTGCTGCCCGACATCCGCCTGCAGTGGGCGATGTCGCTCGAGCTCGGCGGCGAGCTGACGGATGCGACGCGCGCGTACGAGCGCACCTTCGACGAGGCCCTCACCTTCGGCA
>JAURVW010001339.1 GCA_030655275.1 Solirubrobacteraceae bacterium | reverse complement strand
CTTCGTCACCGCCACCGCGCGGTACTGGTCCCGCTTCGGCGGCGGCATGGCCGTGGAGCCGCTGGAGGTGGTGCGCGAGACGGCGGAGTTCGTCGGCGCCCACGAACTCACGCGAAGAGAGAGCTGATGACGAAGCGAGTGCTGGTGACCGGTGCGGGTGGCCCCGCCGGAGTCGCCGTGATCCGGTCGCTGCTCGGCCGCGACGACCTGACCGTGTTCGCCGCCGACATGGACGGCTGGGCGAGCGGCATCTACCTGGTCCCGCCGGCGCAGCGACGCCTCGTGCCGCCCGGCAGGGACGACGACTTCGTGCCCGCCATCGCCCGGATGGTCGAGGAGGACGCTCTGGATCTCGTGATCTCGACGGTCGACGTCGAACTCATCGCCCTCGCGGATCGCCGGGAAGAACTGGCTCCCGCGGTGCTGGCCGCGCCCTCTGCGGACACGCTGAACACCGCGCTCGACAAGATGGCGCTCGCCGAGCGCTGCGCGGCCACCGGCCGCACCCCGCGCACCGTCCTCGCCGGACCCGACGCCGAAGCCGTCGACTGGGAGTTCCCCGTCTTCGCCAAGCCCCGGCAGGGCGCCGGCAGTCGCGGCATCCGCATGGTCCCCGATCGGGCGGCGCTCGAGGCGCTGCCGACCGACGAAGGACTCATCGTGCAGGATTTCCTGCCCGGCGAGGAGTACTCCGTCGACGTCATCGCGGATGCCGCGGGCCACGTCGTGGCTGCCGTGCCGCGCACGCGCGCCAGAGTCGACTCGGGTGTGGCCATCGCCGGGCAGACCGTCCGCGATCCCGAGCTCGAGGACACGGCGGCGGCGATTGCCCGGGCTATCGGGCTCGTCGGTGTCGCGAACGTGCAGCTCCGCCGCGATCGCACCGGTCGCGCCGTGCTGCTCGAGGTCAATCCGCGATTCCCCGGTGCGCTCCCGCTCACGATCGCGGCGGGCGTCGACATCCCCTCGCTCGTCGCCGACCTCTTCCTGGGTCGCGAGCTGCCCGCGTCGGTCCCGTTCCGGGAGGTCGCCTCGGTGCGGTTCCTGGAGGACGTGATCGTGGAGGTCGAGGATCTGCTCGTCTCCGATCACGCGGGGCGTCAGGAGGAACTGTGAGCCATCCGGCTCTGCGCGGGGATCACCACGTGCACTCCACGTTCTCGGACG
>JAURVW010000400.1 GCA_030655275.1 Solirubrobacteraceae bacterium | reverse complement strand
CCGACTCGTCCGGCGGGTCGCCGCGGCGGGCCGCAGCGGACGTTTGACGGAGCAGGACCGATGCACGCGCGCCCGCTCCGCTCCCGCGCCGCCCGGGTAGGCGATTGGAATCGGCAGCCATCGACAAACGCGCCTCCGCGGGTCGATACTGCGCGCATGAGCCCTCGCCGCCCGCTCGCCATGCTCCTCTCGCTGCTCGCCGCCGTCGTCGCGGTCGTGGCGCTGACCGTCGCGGCGCCGGCGGGCGCCCAGCGCAGTGTGCTCGGCGGAACCGACGCCGTCCCGCGCACGAGCGTTGCCCCTGAACCGGAGGAGCCCGTCGCCATCGGAGTGAACGAGGACCCGCAGACCGCCTGCGAGTCGCGCAACACGAGCGGCACGAACTGTCAGCCGGGCAACGACCGCAAAGTGCCCGGCGGCGGGGAGAAGGTGAGCCACGCGGGCTGGCCTGCCGTCAGCGGCATCCTGTGGATCTCCAAGACGGCCCGCTCGCGCACCTACCGCGGCACGCAGCTCAATGACGAGATCCTCTCCCACCACAAGAGCGACACGATCTACGGCGGCGACGGCCACGACATCCTCTGGGGCGACTGGGATCCGAAGAACAACAACACGAGCCAGGTCGACAAGCTCTCCGGAGAGGAGGGCAACGACTGGATCTACGCCTCGCACGGTCGCAACACCCTGTCGGGCGGGCCCGGCAAGGACTTCCTCTACGCCTATTACGGCAAGGGCACGATCGACTGCGGCGCCGGAAACCAGGACACCGCGAAGATCCGTCTTGGTACCGGTCAGTACACCGTGAAGAACTGCGAGCGCATCCTGAACTTCTGCGCCTTCGGCTCGATCGGTGGCAAGCGGTGCGCCAAGCCTGGTGAGAAGAAGGCTGTGCGGGCCTCCCGGCAGTAGACTGCGGCGCCGATGCAGCGCCTGATCTTCGACGACGACCACCACGCATTCCGGGACGCCGTCAAGGGCTTCGTCGCGCAGGAGGTCGTCCCCCATGGCGACCGCTTCCGCGAGGAGCACGGCCTCGACCGCGCCTTCTGGAAGGCCGCCGGCGCCCTGGACCTCCTCGGCATCGCCGTGCCCGCCGAGTACGGCGGCAGCGAGCTGTCGGACTTCCGCTTCAACATGATCCTCAACGAGGAGCTGTCGAAGGTCGGCGCGGCGTACGGCTCGTGCGTGGGCATCCACGTCGACATCTGCGAGCCCTACCTCGTCGACCTCACCACCGATGAGCAGAAGGCGCGCTGGCTGCCGAAGTTCTGCACCGGCGACAACCTCTGCGCGATCGGCATGACCGAGCCGGAGGTCGGCTCCGACCTCGCCGCGCTGCGCACGAGCGCCGTGCGCGACGGCGACGAGTGGGTCATCAACGGCGGCAAAACCTTCATTACGAACGGCGGCTCCTGCGACACCGTGATCGCGGCCGTCCGCACCGGCGAGGCGGGCCCGAAGGGCGTCTCGCTGATCGTGATCCCGACCGACGCGCCCGGCTTCGAGCGCGGCCAGAAGCTCGGCAAGATCGGTCAGCACGAGTCCGACACCGCGGAGCTGTTCTTCAACGACTGCCGCGTGCCGTACGAAAAC
>JAURVW010001335.1 GCA_030655275.1 Solirubrobacteraceae bacterium | reverse complement strand
ACCGGCGGGTCGGCGATGTACTCCGTCGGCTGGGCCGGCGGCAGCACAGCGTTCGCCGGGGACGGGACCGGCAAGCCCTACCGATATGCGGCGCCTCAGCCACCCGACGGGGATGTCGAGATCTCCGAGACGCTCGTCCCGGGGAGCCTGTCGTTCATCGACAGCACACCGGGCAACGTCACCTTTCCCCCGTCCGTGCTCACGAACGCCAACCAGGTGGTGAGCGCCGCGCAGCCGATCACCGTCGCCGATGCCACCGGCTCCGGCGACGGCTGGGCCGTCACGGTGACCTCCACCACCTTCACGACCGGCTCCAAGACGCTCGTCAACAACTCCACGAGCGTGCCGACCGCTCCCTCGGTCGCGTGCAAGGCGTCGACGACCTGCACGCTCGCGACGAACACCGTCAGTTACCCCTTCGGGCTCCCGGCCGGCCCCACGGCGCCCACCGCGGAGAAGCTCTACAACGCCACCGCCGGCACGGGCCTGGGTGCCCAGACGTTCACCCCGACGTGGCAGCTGAAGATCCCCGCCACCACGGTCGCCGGCACCTACACGTCGACGTGGACCTACACGCTCACGTCCGGCCCCTGAGCGCGGCTCAGTCGCCGACGATGTCGTCGTCGCCGGGGCCGCTCGTCAAGCCGTCGCTCACCGGCACCGGTCGCAGGCGACCGCTGCCGTTCGTGGGGTTCGAGCCGCCCGGGCCGCTCGAGATGCCCGCGCGCGTGCCGCCGGCCGGGCCCTCGGGCGCCATCGCGCCGACGCCCTTCGAGCCCTTCGGCCGGCCGACGAAGCGCAGCGCAGCCTCGCCGGGCGTGACGGCCGGCGCCTGCCCCATCACGCCCTCCAGCAGGATGATCGCGCCGGCCTTCGAGAGTGGGTCGTTCAGGTTGCCGCACTTCGGCGACTGCACGCACGAGGGGCAGCCGTGCTCGCACGGGCACTGCTGCAGGAGCGTGAGCGCCGACTGGCAGAGCTCCTCGAAGCGGTGGTAGCCGGCGCGCGTGATGCCGATGCCGCCGGGGTGGCCGTCGTAGATGAAGATCGTCGGGCCGGACGTCTGCATGTGCAGATTGGTGGAGAGGCCGCCGATGTCCCAGCGATCACACATCGCCAGCAGCGGCAGGACGGCGATCTGGGTGTGCTCGGCGGCGTGGAGGGCGCCGAGCATCGCGTCGAAGGGGATGTCCTGCATCGCCGAGCCGTCGGGTTCGTACCAGAGGGCCTGCGTCTGGAAGGTGGTGGTCGGGAGGTCGAGACCGATGATGTCGATCGCCTCGTGGTCGCCGTAGCGCTTGCGCTGGAACGCGATCACCGTCTCCGTGACCGACACCTCGCCGAACGAGAGCGTCGCCCCCGGGATCTCACGGCGCTCCAGGAGCTTGTCGATGGTGGTGGTCGTCTCGGTCTTGGGTTGGGTGTACCACTCGCCCTCGAACGGGTCGACGACCGCCCGGCCGTTGACCACGTCGAGGTCGCGCACCACGTAGGACCGGCCGAGGTGGAAGTAGACCGCGCCCTTGTGGACGGTCGAGAACGCCCGCGAGAGCTCGACGGTGCCCATCACCTCGCCGCTGCTGCCGTTCACGATCACGACCGACTCGGCCGTCGCCGACCGCAGCGACGTCTTCGCCGCGGGATAGGAGTCCGGCACCGTGAGCACGGGGCCGATCGGGCGCTTCACGAGATCGCCGGACGCCACGAGCGCCTCGATCGCCGCCGGCGTCTCGGGGCCGAAGAACGGCAGGTCGCGCGGCTGGATCGGCGCTTCCATCGCGGCGCAGAGCAGGTGCTGGGCGTGGATCTGCTCGGCGTACGGGTTGAGGATCGCCGACTCGACCGCGCGCTCGAGGAACTGCTCGGGGTTGCGGCAGAAGTACTGGTCGAGGGCATCGTCGCCGGCGACGTAGAGCGCGAGGCCCTCGGTGCGGCGCCCGGCCCGGCCCCATTGCTGCTTGAGCGACGCGACCGTCCCCGGGAACGACACCACCACGCACGCGTCGAGCGAGCCGATGTCGATGCCGAGCTCGAGGGCGTTGGTGGCGATCACCGCGCGCAGGTCGCCGCGGGTGAGCTGCGCCTCGATCTCGCGGCGCTGCTCGGGCGTGTAGCCGGCGCGGTACGGCATCACCTTGTCGGCGAGCAGCGGTGAGGAGTCGCGCAGGTGCTCGCGCACCATGCGGCTGATCATCTCGACGCCCTTGCGCGCCTTCATGAAGCAGATCACGCGCGCGCCGCCCTCCACGAGGTCGGTCACGATCTCGGCCGCCTCGGTGACGGCCGAGCGGCGCGCGCCCGAGTCGTCGTCGAGCAGCGGCGGATCCCACATGGCGTACTGGCGGCCGGCGGAGGGCGACGCGTCGTCGTCGACGAGGGCCACCTCGGGGAGGCCCGTGAGGGTTTGGGCCAGCTCGACGGGGTTGCCGATCGTGGCACTCGCCAGGAGGAAGCGCGGCTCGGTGCCGTAGAGCGCGGCGAGCCGGCGCAGGCGCCGCAGCACGTTGGCGACGTGGCTCCCGAAGACGCCCCGGTACACGTGCGCCTCGTCGATCACCACGACGGCGAGGTTGGCGAGCACGTCGCGCCAGGCGGCGTGGTTGGGCAGCACGCCGACGTGGAGCATGTCGGGGTTCGTGAGGATGATGTTGGCCTCGCGGCGGATGCGCGTGCGCTGCTCCTTCGGCGTGTCGCCGTCGTAGATCGCGGGACGCAGCTGCTTGATCCCGAGACCGTGGATGCGGCGGGCCTGGTCCTGGGCGAGGGCCTTCGTCGGCGCGAGGTAGAGCGCCCGGGCGCGCGGGTCGCCCATGAGCACCTCGGCGGTCGGCACGAGGTAACACAGCGACTTGCCGCTGGCGGTGCCGGTCGTGGTGATCGTCGCGCCCTCCCAGGCGTGGTCGATCGCCGCGACCTGATGCTCGTACAGCTCCTCCATGCCGCCCTCGATGAGCGCGGCGCGCAGGGCCGGGTTGAGGTCGCGCGGGATCGGCGCGGTACGGGCGGTGCGTGCGCCCTCGCGTGCTTGGTGCACGAGCGTGCCCTCGCCCCGGCCGCGCGCGAGCAGTTCGGTCCAGGGGCGCTCGCTCGCGGGAATCACGGCCATTCGCTGCGAGGTTAGAGCGACCGGCCCGCCGCCGGAGCGGCGCGGGTGCCGGGACGCCGGAAGATCCCGCTCCTTGCGCCGCTGACCGGCGACCGACCACCGGCTGGAACCCGACACATCTCGCCGCTCGGCACTTCACGCGGCCGCGGCCGGCCTCGGCCTGGCCCCACGCGGCCTGGCCGAGCGTTCAGCTCGATGCTGCGCGCGCCGCGAGGTAGCTCGCGATCGCATCCTTCTCGCCGTGGTCCTCGGCGCCCTCGGTGAACCGTTGAGCGATCGCCTCGAACATCGGCAGGCTCGCGCCATGCTCGCGACCGAGCTCCGCGATGAGCCGTGCATCCTTCGCGGCGCCGGTGAGCCCGAACTGCGGCTCCCAGTCCTCGTCGAGGATCTTCTGGCCCTTCATGCCGAGGTACTTCACGTCGAGCGGGCCGCCCTCCATGATCGCCATGAAGTCGCGCGGATCGACGCCGACGCTGTCCGCCAGGGCGAAGGTCTCCGCCGTCGCCTCGACGATCGAGATGAACCACGAGTTCACCACGAGCTTCATCTTCGAGCCCTCGCCCGCGGCGCCGAGCCACTTGGTCTCCTTGCCGACGGCGTCGAGCACCGGCTGCACGCGGTCGCGCAGCGCGTCGTCGCCCGAGGCGAGCGGCACGAGTTCGCCGGCCATCGCCGGTCCCTTCGTCCCCACCACCGGCGCATCGACGAACGGGATGCCGTGCTCGGCGGCATAGTCGATGCAGGACTTCGTGCCGCGCTCGCCGAGCGTGCCCATCTGCAGCCAGACCGAGGCCTCGTCGCGCGCGGCGAGCGCACCGTCGTCGCCGAAGAGCACGCCGGTCGTGGTGTCGGCGTCGAGCAGCATCGTGAGGACCACGTCCGCGCCCCGCACGGCCTCCCGGGCGTCATCGACCACCGTCACGCCGAACTCGGTGAGCGGGTCGGCCTTGTCCCTCGT
>JAURVW010001334.1 GCA_030655275.1 Solirubrobacteraceae bacterium | reverse complement strand
CATAGCAGGTCGCCACAGCTGAAAAGTCGCAGACTGTCACGAAGAGCCGGATCCGACCCAAAGCAAACCAAGAAAAGTTCGCTATTCATAGATCTTCCCCGAGTGGAGGAAGGTAGCGAACTTTCGCCAGGGGGATGTGAGTGAAAGACCTTGCTGAGTGCCGAATGCTGAATCCGCTGCCCATGCACTGGCCGCTTCTAGAAATTCTTCAATCGATCGATTTTCCCAGTGTTCAGCATTACCTCGACGATCCGCGATCAATGCCTGAACAAAGGCAAGAAACGTCGCTTCATCAGTAACCTTTTCAAGCTGTTCGTGCAACTGCGTCATATAGCTTGCTTTCGATGTTTGGCGTTCAATGACAAGGTCCGCTTCTGGCCCAGGCTGTGTAAAAACCCGAAGTCGCAGGCGCGCCGACGACACTCGACCTCTTAAAACGTCGCTATGATGTTTTCTCGATGCCGGGAATGGTAAAGAGACCCCTGAAAACACGAGGATCTGGCGTTTTTACACAGCCTGGGCCGAAAGCGGACGTTGGCTCAGTGTACAAGGTTGTTGCTACCAGAGCAAGTTAGAGGTTTTGTTAGACATTCTAAACCAGGCGGATTCCCTCGCATGCACATCGCGGCGTCGTGGCAAGTGGGCCGCACCACTGTTTTCACTTCAACTCGCCTTCGATCAACGCTTGGGCGCACTCGTAATGCCAATTCGTGCGTCGAGCGGTCGGAAACCGTTCAGCGACAAAACCCGGCCCAAGCGTAGGTTCGGACTGGGAACTGAAAAACACCCATTTTCCACCTTCGAGATTCCGGGTCAGATCGCAGAAGAATGGAAGGTAATCTTTTCCACCAAGGAATATGATCTCCTCTCCATCGTCTGGCATAAGTTGAAAATCTTTGTAGTCGCTTTTAGACTTAGTGCGCCTGGCATGAGGCGCGACATTGGCGGCCGTGCTAAACGTGATGTCGTAGTCTGGGGTGAAGAATCTTGCTTGAATCAGACCCCATCCGGCGGAAAGGATGAAGATCTTGTCGACGCCAAATCGTCGCGTAAGCGAGCTATATGCGCTTTGCGCATATAGCTCGTGTGCTCGAGCCAGGTGACAGGGGTTCGCATCAAGCCG
>JAURVW010000399.1 GCA_030655275.1 Solirubrobacteraceae bacterium | reverse complement strand
GCTTTAGGGTGTTTCAATATCTCAGAATACGTTTGAATATTTAGCACGTAATGTAGTAATCCAGAATCTCTATAATATATTTTGGGACTTTTGACCTGTCGTTTCTTTAAATTTTCATACCATGGCTTAAGGGTTCTTAACATGAAACTTCCTGTTAAATAAGACATGTACTTTTTTATGGTTGGTTGGCTTACCCCCAAGGATGATGACAAATCTGAATAATTAACGATTTGACCATGATAGTGTGCAAGCATAAACCATAGTTTTCTTAGAACGTCTGCTTGAAACCCTAATCCCAAAATCGCTAGATCTTGCTCAATATAGGTTCGCATGTAGTTCTCCCTCCAAGAAAGACTTGCCGTTTGTTCTAAAAGATAGCTTTTAGGAAAGCCGCCTTGAGTCCAAAGTTGATCAAAATTATTAGTTTCATTCAAGGAAAAAGGTGTTATTTCAATAAACGCAATTCTTCCCGCTAAACTTTCCGAGGTTTGTTGAATTAGCTCACGAGAAGCGCTGCCTAATATTAGAAACTTTTGATCAAAGTGCTCGTCATGTAAATATCTTAAATAGGGAAATAGGTTTGGACGTCGCTGGATCTCATCCATAATAATTAAACCGCGAAGTTGAGACAGCGTTAAATCTGGAGTATCAAGAGCCTGGATATCAACTGGCTTTTCTAGATCAAAATAATGGGTACTAGCATGTTCTTTGCTAATATGACGAGCAAGTGTTGTTTTGCCGCACTGACGTGGTCCCAACAAACAGACTATACGATGAGAGATAAATGCGTTTTTAATAGCGTGTAAAAGGCGATTGCGATCGAGCATCTTTTTGATTTCCTGTTTAAGATAATAATATACCATGAATATCTAAATATTGTGTTTAAATTTTCATGATCTATTGTTAGTATACAAAAAAAGGCGCTGTTGCAAAAAAAAGAGAAAAAGAAAGTAGGTGTGTATAGTTGACCGTAATCAGAGTTGAGGGGAAGGGTTTAAGATGAATGATTTCAAATGGAGACACTATCAAGGAGAAATTAGGGCACCGTCAACTTAACTTGCAGAAATATGATATATTGAAGCGAAGTATGTTGAAGGGTTAA
>JAURVW010001318.1 GCA_030655275.1 Solirubrobacteraceae bacterium | reverse complement strand
GCAGATGGCCGAGCTCCTGAAGGCGCTCGACGCCACGGTCATCGTCACCGCATCGCCGTCGCTGGCACCGGACCTGTGGGCCAAGGTCGCGCCGCTCCTGCCCACACTGCCGGGCGTCCGTGCCACCTTCCTGGTCGGCGGCGCGGCAGGCGCTGCGCCCGAAGGCACGCGCGACTTCGCGGAGGCACTGGCCGGCCAGCCCACCGTGCCGCGCTTCGCACCCGTGCCGGACCCGGAGCGCGTCGCCGCGTGCTTCCACACCGGTGGCACCACCGGCACGCCGAAGATCGCGCAACTCAATCACCGGTCGCTGGTGGTGAACAGCTGGATGCTGGGCGAGATGTTCGACATGCAGCCGAGCGACGTCGTCGTCTGCGGGCTGCCGCTGTTCCACGTCAACGGCGTGGTGGTGACCGGCCTCGCGGTGTTCATGAGCGGGGCGCGCGTCCTCCTGGCGGGACGCAACGGCTTTCGCAATCCAGCGCTCCTACCGAACTTCTGGAAACTGGTCGAACGCTTTCGCGTGACCACTTTTTCCGGCGTGCCGACGGTGTATGCCGCACTGCTGAACGTGCCCATCGGCGAAGCCGACATCACCTCGCTGCGCTTCGGCATCTGCGGCGCCGCCCCGATGCCCGTGGAAACCTTCAACCGGTTCGAGAAGGCCACTGGCATCCGCCTGCTCGAGGGCTTCGGCATGACGGAGACCACCGCCTGCGCGTCGGTCAACCCGCGCGACGGCGAGCGGCGCGTCGGCTCGGTCGGGCTGCCCGTGCCCTACACCCGCATGAAGACGGTGCTGCTCGACGCGGATGGCGCTTATGTGCGCGACGCCGACACCGACGAGATCGGCGTCGTGGCCATTCAGGGCCCTCATCTCATTCCCGGATACCGCGATGCGCGGCACAACGCCGGACTCTGGCTGCCAGGCGAATGGCTCAACACCGGCGACCTGGGGCGGCAGGACGCCGATGGCTATTTCTGGCTGTGCGGGCGCGCGAAGGACCTGATCATCCGCGGTGGCCACAACATCGACCCGTCGATGATCGAGGAGACGCTGGCGCGCCATCCGGACGTGGCGCTCGCGGCCGCGGTCGGGCAGCCCGACGCGTACGCGGGCGAGCTGCCCGTGGCCTACGTGACGCTGCGTCCCGGCGCCACCGCGGACGCCGAGGCGCTGAAGGCCTTCGCCCGGTCGCACGTGACGGAGCGTGCAGCGGCGCCGGCGTGGGTCGAGTGCATCGACGCCATGCCGGTCACTGCCGTCGGCAAGATCTTCAAGCCCGCGCT
>JAURVW010001313.1 GCA_030655275.1 Solirubrobacteraceae bacterium | reverse complement strand
CTTCGTCGCCGGCAACACCAAGGCGAGCCCGAACGCTGTCTTTGCCGGCTCGGTGCCATACCTGATGCTCGCCGGCAACGTCGTCGCCGGCTGGCAGATGGCACGCGCGCTGCTCGTGGCCGAAGACCAATTGGCGAAGGGTGAAGGCGATGTCGCCTTCCTGAAGGCCAAGGTCGCGACCGCGCAGTTCTACGCCGAGCACCTGCTGAACAAGGCGCCGGGCGTGGCCGAGTCGATCGTCGAGGGTGGCGCGAGCGTCACCGCGCTCGCGCTCGATTCGTTCTGAGATTCATCCGACAACACACCACCGAGACGACAACATGCCACTGCCCGGAGTCCTCGCGACGCTGCCGCTGCCCATCATCGGCGCGCCGCTCTTCATCATCAGCAACCCGAAGCTCGTGATCGAGCAGTGCAAGGCCGGCGTCGTCGGTTCGATGCCCGCGTTGAACGCGCGTCCTGCGGAACAGCTCGACGAGTGGCTCGCCGAGATCACCGAAACGCTCGCAGCCTACAACAAGGCGAACCCGGACAAGCCCGCCGCGCCGTTCGCGATCAACCAGATCGTGCACAAGAGCAACGACCGGCTCGACCACGACATGGCGATGTGCGCGAAGTACAAGGTGCCGATCGTCATCACCTCGCTCGGCGCGCGCACCGACGTGAACGACGCGGTGCATGCCTGGGGCGGCGTCGTGATGCACGACGTCATCAACAACTTCTTCGCGAAGAAGGCGATCGAGAAGGGCGCCGACGGGCTGATCGCCGTGGCCGCAGGCGCCGGCGGTCATGCGGGCGTGAAGAGCCCGTTCGCGCTGATCCAGGAGATCCGCGAGTGGTTCGACGGCCCGGTCGCGCTCAGCGGCTCGATCGCGAGCGGCGGCGCGGTGCTTGCGGCGCAGGCGATGGGCGCCGACTTCGCCTACATCGGCTCGGCCTTCGTCGCGACCGAAGAGGCGCGCGCGGTCGAGGGCTACAAGCAGATGATCGTCGACAGCAGCAGCGACGACATCGTCTACAGCAACCTCTTCACCGGCGTGCACGGCAACTACCTGAAGGGCTCGATCAAGTCCGCGGGCCTGGACCCAGACAACCTGCCCGAGAGCGACCCCAGCAAGATGAACTTCGG
>JAURVW010001303.1 GCA_030655275.1 Solirubrobacteraceae bacterium | reverse complement strand
GCGAGAGGGATGAAGCGCCGCTGGCGCTGCGTGAAGACGAGCACGAGCGCGCCGGCGAGCACGAGCGCCTCCAGGGAGACGAGCGAGTACATCCGCGTCTCCTGGGCGTAGTACGTGAGGAACGGGTGGCCGGCCGCCAGGAGCGCGGCGATCCACGCCGCGCGACCGCCGGCGATCCGCCGCGCGAAGAGGAACGACACCGGGATCGTGAGCGTCGCCGCAAGCAGCGAGAGCGACCGGGTGCCGAGCTCGCCCGTCCCGAACCAGGTCTCCCAGACGTGCAGGAGCATGTAGTAGAGCGGCGGAGAGCCGTCGAGCAGCAGCACGCCGGGGATGTCGCGCAGCGGATAGCGCGCGATGCCCGTGGCGATGCCCTCGTCGATCCAGTACGAGGTGTCCATCGCCTTCGTGCGCAGGAGCACCGAGGCGGCGGAGAGCAGCACGAGCAGGGCGATGCTCACGCCCCACACGATCAGCGGATTCGTCGGGACGTGGCCGCGGGCCGGTGGCGATTCCTGGGCGTGGTTGGGTTCGCCGGGAGCAGGGTCGACCGGCCCGGGGACGCGGGTCGCGCCGGCCATCAGGGCGTGCAGTTCCGCACGACGGTGATCTGGCTCGTCCGCCGCAACTCGTCGAGCGGCACGCCCGTCGGCACCTTCGGGCGCACGGGCCGCGACGCGGCGTTCGTGCCGAGCACGTAGGTCGCGACCGGCGGCGCGGGCTCGTCGGAGATCACGTCCTCCATGTGGAGGTCGAAGGTCCAGGCGATCGGCGGCACCATCAGCGGATGGGCGACGAGCGGCCCGCAGGCCAGCAGCTCCTTCCGGAAGCCGTCGACGTGCTCCATGGAGGTGAGCTGGGCGCGGTTCGCCGACTGGTAGGTGATCTCCTCGGTGCGGCCGGGAAGGCGCAGCGCGGCGACGATGACCATCACGACGAGCGCGCCCATCACGAGCAGCTCGCCCACGCTCGCCGCGCCGGAGCGCCCGAGCTGCCGGACGAGCCAGGCGATGCCGGCCAGTCCGACCGCGGCCATCAAGCCGAGCGGCGCGGCGAGGTAGCGCGGGTTGCCCGCGTAGCCGCCCTCCGTCATGGCCGCGACGATCGCGATCCAGCCGGCGGCCAGGGCGGAGAGGAAGAGCGCCTTGCGCAGGACGGAGCGGTCGATCGCCCAACCGCCGTCCTCGGCGTCCTGCCGGCGCCAGGCCACGAAGCCGAGCACGAGCGCGCAGCCGACCCCGATCAACGGCAACCACAGCATGAGGTTGCCCATCGAGCCGAGCACCTCGAGGGTCGGGCTCTTGGCGAACGCCGCGCTCTCAGGGTTGGGATCGTGGGCGCGCGTCGCAGCGCGCAGGTAGGCGCCGGAGCCGATCTTCTCGGGGACGAGCCACGCGGCGAGCACGACGAGACCGGAGGCTCCGATCCAGGTGATCCGCTTCGGGGAGTTCCACAGACGCTCGATGCCGACGACCGCGACGAAGAACCAGGCCTCCGGCCGCAGGAGCGCGGCGGCGACGAGCCACCAGAATGCTGCCGTGCGGCGTTCGTCCATCCAGCTCGTCGCGGCGAGGCAGCACACGAGCACGAGCGCGCCCTCGGAGCTGCCCTGCACGCCGTAGGCGTAGTAGAGCGGCATCAGCGTGATCGCGACCGCGGCAAGGGCTGCGGCCAGGCGCCCGCCGAGCCGGGCGGCGAGATCCGCGACGGCGACGATGCCGATCAGCGCCGTGGCGCGGGCGATCCACATCCACAGGTCGGGCGCCGCCTCGCCGAAGAGCGCGAAGGGGATCGTGAAGATCATCGGCAGCGGCTTCCACGAGGGGCCGGCCGTGGTGACGAGGTCGCCGTGGATGATCTCTCGGCCCCAGATGATCCAGGCCCACGGGTCGTAGGTCGGGGCGCCGCCGAGGGCGGCCGTCAGGACGCCCGCGATCACGAGGCTCGCGATCACGACGAGACCCCAGCGGATCGTCAGCGGTCCCGGCTCGGTGAGCGCGACGAGGCGCTCGCCGCGCGTGGGCGCCGGACCCTCGAGCGGCTCGTCGGCGTCGCCGGAGCCGGTGCGGCCGGGCACGGCACCGTTGCCGTTCGTCGAGGCGGACGACGGCACGTGGCCGTTCCGCGGGGGAAGGTGGCTGGCGGTCACGACGGAAGCAGGCTACGCAACCGGGCCACGGAGCTGCGCCACCGCAAGCGCGGCGACACCCTCTCCGCGTCCGACGAAGCCCAGGCCCTCGCCGGTCGACGCCTTCACGCCGACGGCGTGGACGGGGACGCCGAGCGCCTCCGCGAGGCTCGCCTGGATCGTCGCCTTGGCCGGCCCGAGCTTCGGTCGCTCCGCCACGACGGTCGAGTCGACGTTGTCGATCTCCCAGCCCAGCGCGCGCACCTTGGCGAGCACGTCCTTGAGGAGCGCGATCGAGTCGGCGCCCTCGAAGGCGGCGTCGGTGTCCGGAAAGTGGTCGCCGATGTCGCCGAGGCCGGCCGCCCCGAGGATCGCATCGGTGATCGCGTGCGCGAGCACGTCGGCGTCGGAGTGGCCGTGCAGTCCGACGGGCGAGGGGATCTCGATGCCGCCCAGGATGAAGGCGCGGCCCTCGACCAAGCGGTGGGAGTCCCAACCGATGCCGACGCGACGGTCGTGCGGCCCGGGCCGCCAGTCGGTGGTCATCCGATCGGCTCCTTGCGGCGCCGGCGACCTTCGAAGACCGTCAGCTCCGTCACGCCGTGCTCGGCGAGGAACTCGACCGCCTGCTCGTAGTGGGAGCCGACGTCGGCCGGGAGGTGGGCGTCGCTGGAGAGCGTGAAGTCGCAGCCCGCGTCGATGCAGAGTTCGAGGAAGCCGTCGGCCGGGTAGAGCTCGCCGACGGGCTTGCGCAGGCCGGCCGTGGAGACCTCGACGGCGGCGCCGCCCTCGACGATGCCGTCGATCGCGAGCTCGTAGAAGCGGCGCAGGTCGCCTTCGGGCTTCGGACGGCGTCCGCCCCAGACCTTCACGAGATCGGGATGGGCGAGAATGTCGAACAGGCCGGAGCGACCGCACTCGCCGAGCGTCTCGAAGTACCGGCTCCAGATGGCGTCGGGCGTCTGGCCCGTGTGGTCCCAGATGTCGTAGCCGAGGTGGTCGACGGCGAGGTCGCCGAGGAAGTGCACCGAGCCGATCACGTAGTCGAAGTCGCGGGCCTCCAGCAGGTTCGCGATGCGGTCCTCGCGGCCCGGGATGAAGTCGGCCTCGATGCCGCGACGAAGGCCGTTCTCGCCGAGGAGGTGCACGTACTCGTCGATGTCGTCGACGGCCGCGCCCTTCCACAGGTCGTGCTGCCAGACCTCGAGCGCCGCGGTGAAGCGGTAGATGTGCTCGCTGGCGCCGAGTTCGGCGATGCCCTGCTCGCCCGCCGCCGCGCGGTAGCGGTCGACGTTCGCGTTCGTGAAGTACTTGTCGGCGGTGGTTCCGGGCTCGTCCGGCCGCAGATGCACGTGGTAGTCGGTGAGCACTTCCGTTGATCTAAGCAGGAAGGAGCTGGATCGGGGCGCGTGGCGGTGCCTCGCGGACGTAGCTCACCGAAGCGTGGCGCCGCGTCGTCTCCTGGCACCGCGCGACGTTCAGGCGGAGACGGCCCGTGTGGTGAACGGCCGGTTCACGAAGAACGCGGCCTCCTGGCGACCGAGCTCGGTGAGCGGCTCGTCGCCGAAGAGCCACTCGCGGGCGATGTCGAACCACACGTTCGTCGCCTCGAGCTGGCCCAGCACGCCGAGCAGGAGCATCACGCCGCGCAGCAGGACGAAGTGCTCGGCGGGCAGGACCAGATCCTCGAAGCCGTCGGCGTTGCGCAGCTCACCGTAGACGCGCATCATCTCGGCCGTGCGGGCCGGCTCGATCGTGAGCGGCTCCTCCCCCATGAGCCAGCCGAACACGGCGTCGTACGCCTCGAACATCGGCTCGGCCAGTTCCGGCTTCGGCGGCAGGGCACCGGCGCGGGCGATCACCTCGAGCAGTGCCTCGGGATCCTTCGCGTGCGTGGCGATGGTCGAGTCGAGCATCTGCTCGATCTCCTCGTCCGGCAGGCGCTTGAAGAACCCGAAGTCGATGAACGCGACCCGTCCGTCGCGCAGGAAGAGCGTGTTGCCGGGGTGCGGGTCGCCGTTGAGCAGGCGGTGGCGCAGCGGGCCGTTGAGGTAGAAGCGCGTGAGGATCTCGCCGATCCGGTCGCGCTCGGCGGCGGGCCGGGCGAGTACGTCCTCGAAGCGCTCGCCGTCGACGAACTCCGTCACGAGCACGCGGCGACCGCAGAGGGCGGTGACCACCTCGGGCACGAGGACGAACGGATGGCCGCGGTACACGCGCGCCATCGCACGGTGGTTCTGCGCCTCGAGTTCGTAGTCGAGCTCGTCGTAGATGCGCTCGCGGATCTCGTCGGCGATCGCGGCCGTGTCGATGCCGGGCACGATCGACTTGAGCAGCTTGAGGCCGAGCGTGAGGTTCTTCATGTCGGCCTCGATGGCCTCTGCGATTCCCGGGTACTGCACCTTCACGGCGACGCTGCGGCCGTCGGGCAGCGTGGCGCGGTGCACCTGCCCGATCGACGCGGCCGCGATCGGCACGCGGTCGAAGGCGGTGAAGAGCTCGTCGAGCGGGGCGCCGAGGTCGGCCTCGATCACCTTCTTCACGTCGCGGAACGGCGAGGGCTTCGCCGAGTGCTGCAGCTCGGCGAGGATCGCCTGGAACTCCGGACGGATCTCCTCCGGCACGAGCCCCATGTCGACGGTCGACAGCGACTGGCCCACCTTCATCGCGGCGCCGCGCATGTTCGCCAGGATCGAGACGAGCTGCCGGGCGGCGGCGAGCTGCTGCCTCGTGGCGGCCTCGCGACGACGCTCCTCGCTCCCGGCCCCGCCCGTCGTGGCGATGGCACGGGAGGTCGCCATGCGCACGCCCATGCCGGCCGCGGCGCCGGTCATCGATGCGACGCGCAGCATCCGGGAGGTCTTGATCTTCTTGCTCACGATCGCGTGCCTTTCGAGGGCAGGCCGGTGGGGCCGGTTCGTCGATCAAGCGATCGACGAGAGCCGAGTCTATAGCATCGTCGATCAAGTGATCGACGAATCCGTCACCCACGTACCCGTCGGCATGAGCGGAACCGATCCCTCACCCGTGGCGCTCGTCGACCCCGTCACCCCCGGCCCCCGCGAGGCGAAGCGCCTGGCGACCCGGCAGTCGATCCTCGACGCGACCGTCGACGGCCTCGTGGAGGACGGCTACGGCTCGCTCACGACGAGGCGGATCGCCGAACGGGCCGGGATCGCGCAGAGCACGCTCATGCATCACTTCGAGACGCGCGAGTCGCTCCTGGTGGAGGCCGTCGCCAACCTCGCGGTCGACCTCGCCGAGACCGCGCTCGCGGAGATCGACCTCGATGCGCTTCGGGGCGAGGGCCATCGCGACGCCGTGCTCGACCAGGCCTGGTCCACGTTCACGAGCCCGCAGGCGCTGGCGGCCGCGCAGTTGTGGGGCGCCGCCTGGACCGAACCGGAGCTCGCCACGGCGCTGCGCGAGCTCGAGATCCGCGTGGCCCAGCTCGTGATGCAGACGGCCGCGACGGTCTTTCCGGACGAGGCGACCGACCCACTCTTCCCCGTCTACATCGACGGCGTTGTCCAGGTGCTGCGCGGGCTCATCATGGCCATCCCCACCTGGGGTCGGCCCGTGATCGACGCGCGCTGGGCGGCGATCAAGCCGGTCCTCGTGACGGCGTCAAGCCACCTGCTCGCGCCGCCTTCCTAGCGATTGGGGCGCGTGGCGCACCGCAACTCGGTGCGGCACGCGCGGTTCTACCCGTATGCCCGCCCAGCATCTGTCCGCCGCCGCACGCCGCCGCCCCGGCTGCATCTCCGTTCCCGACCAGCACACGGTCGGCGAGAGCATGCGGCGAAAGCGCTGGGCGACCTTCGCCGCGCGCTTTCCCGAGATCGAGGAGATGCGCGTGCTCGACGTCGGCGGGTACGCCCGCGCGTGGGCTGATGCCGGCGTGCGTCCTCGGCATCTCACGCTGCTCAACCTCGACGGTCAGCCCGAGCCCCTCGAGCCCTGGATGACGAGCGTGCACGGCGACGCCTGCGATCCGCTCGACCTCGGGTCGTTCGATCTCGTCTACAGCAACAGCGTGATCGAGCATGTCGGCGGGCACTGGCGGCGCGAGCGGTACGCGGCCTTGGTCCGACGTTCTGCGCCGCGGTACTGGGTGCAGACGCCGTACCGCTACTTCCCCATCGAGCCGCACTTCCTGATGCCGGCGATGCAGCATCTGCCGCTCTCGTTCCAAGCGCGGCTCGTGACCCGCTGGCCGGTCGGCAGTTACCGGGTCGTCAAGGACCGCGAGACCGCGCTGCGTGACGCGATGGGCGTCGAGCTGCTCGGTCGCAGCCAGCTCGGCGCGTACTTCCCGGGCGCGGAGCTGCTCGCCGAGCGGGTCGGACCGTTCGTGAAGTCGCTGATCGCGATCCGGGACCCGTCGGACGCGCTCAGCGCGGACTGACGCGCTCCCCCAGCAGGAGCTCGGCGACGCGCAGGTCGTGCGGGGTCGTGATCTT
>JAURVW010001285.1 GCA_030655275.1 Solirubrobacteraceae bacterium | reverse complement strand
CCGAGGTCACCTTCGTGCCCGGCCAGCTCGGCCCCAACCGGCCGCTGCTCGCCCTGTACGCACCACCCACGTTGCAGGCGGTGCCGAACATGCCTGTCGTGCTGTCGACCGTGCTCACGGGAGGAGCGGCGCAATCGCCCTACAACAACGGCCCGTTCTCCGCACCCACGCCGTCGGACCAGGCGGTGATCGAGTGGCTGCGCAGCCGCGACAACGGCGTGTCGTGGACGACGCTCGGGCACTCGTTCGAAATCGACGCCGACCCGCAGCCCTACCCGCCGCCGGTGCCCGCGCGCCGTTACTGGCAGTCGAACTTCCAGTACCCGGCGGTGAGCGCGGAGGACCAGAACGCGCTGTTCCGCGCACGCGCCTGCTACACGCCGCCAGGCAGCGCGGTGCCGCAGTGCACGACCGGGCCGAGCACGCGGCTCACGGTGCTGCAGACGAGCGCCGTCCCGGTCATCACCGAGGCGCCGCGCTCGGTGCTGATCCAGAGCGGCCAGAGCGCGAGCCTCACCGTCGTGGCGAGCGGTGCACCGGCGCCGACCCTGCAGTGGCAGACGCGTGCCGCGAACGGCAGCGGTGCCTGGACCGACATCGCCGCGGCGACCGGCAACACGCTGACGACCGCGGCCCTCGGCACGCCGGACAACGGCACGCAGTACCGCGTGGTCGCGACGAACGCGGTCGGCAGCGCCGCGAGCGGAATCGCGATCGTCTCGGTCAGCGACCTCGCGGTCGCGCCGAGCTTCACGACGCAGCCGGCCAGCCTCGCGGTCGGCAGCGGCAGCGACGCCACCTTCGCGGTCGTGGTGCACGGCACCGAGAGCATGAGCTACCAGTGGCGCGTCGACGGCCACCCGATCGCCGGCGCGAACAGCGCGGTGCTGACGCTGCCGGGAGTCGCCGCATCGAACGCAGGCAGCTACAGCATCGTCGTCAGCAACAGCGCCGGCACCGCGACCAGCAGCGCCGCGACGCTGACGGTGACGCCGCCGACCG
>JAURVW010001283.1 GCA_030655275.1 Solirubrobacteraceae bacterium | reverse complement strand
GTTCATGGTTTTGAAATGCAAATGCGGGAATAAGATAGCGTTCCCGCAGGATAATTTCAAACTTGCCCTGAATCACGGTACTGATGAGACGCTGAAATTGTTAGCGAGTTTGGGTTTGAGGGCTGAGCATGGATAAAGAGGAAATGGAACAAGTTGTAAGATTATTTACTGAGATACAGGAATGTAATGACAGGAGAACAGCTTTCCTGAAAGGTGCCCTGTTCGGTCTTGGATTTATTGATTTCCCTGAACCGAATTGGGAAATAATCAAGAAGATGATCAAAGAGGGAGAGGATCGCATTGGCTGGCTGTGTATAGAAAAAGACAATTTTGATATTCACAGGAAACTCAAAAAGGATCAGATAGAGTTAATCATGTCATTGTTAAAGGATATGTCGCCTGAATGTGAAAATCAAAAAGGTGGATAAATGATAAAAAAGTTAACGGACGATGAGATAAATACCATGGCTGAGGATATCTACAGGGATAGAGTGTTTACGTCAGACCATTTAAGACAGGGAGATCTGAATATATTACCGGTGATATTCATGCCTCTTGTATTTGCTGATAAGAAGCTGAGAGAAGAGATGCAGAAAGATGGTCCGGGCATGATATACGAACATCTTAGCGAAGCGGGTCCAAGTTCTTTTAACGGTTATCCGACCTTTGTTTCATTGCACATTGTCAGCAAGGAGGATACAAAAAAAGTATGGGAGACGTTCGAGCAGATTAAAAAAGCTGTCTGTGAGGTAATAAAACATGACGATAATCCAGCGCAGTAAAAATTCCAGCATTGAAAGTCCTGAACTAACAGAAATCCCTCTGATAGACTGGCTTGCCGAGCGCGAGAGGCTGTTCGGTGATGATAAGAAGCAGTGGAAATGGAAATGTCCCAACTGCGGGCATGTGCAGTCGATAGCTGATTTTATAGAACTCAAGAAACTTGGAATTATCAAAGCAGAAACGGACGTGGGCACACTTGTATATTATTCATGCATTGGCAGGTTCGATACCAGGATACTTGAAAAGGACGTGGGGACGATCTGGGATAAGAAAAAGAGAAGTCCCTGCAACTACACGAAC
>JAURVW010001232.1 GCA_030655275.1 Solirubrobacteraceae bacterium | reverse complement strand
TCGAGGTCGCGCACGGCGAGGGTGACCTGCGCCCCGGCCTGGGCGAGCGCCCGGGCCGTCTCGACGCCGATGCCGGAGGCGCCGCCCGTGACGATCGCCCGCCGGCCGGACAGGTCGATGCCCCGGATCACCTCGAGTGCGGTGGTCCGGTCGTTGAAGCTGTTCGTGATGCGAGCCATGCCGTCAAGCATACAAACTAGTTAGTTACCCCCTAGGATCGTTCACATGCGCGACGGACGACACAGCCGCGAACGCCTCTTGGCCGCCGCCACCGAAGAGTTCTCCATCCACGGCATCGCCGGGGCCCGCGTCGATCGGATCGCGACCGCATCGGGTGTCAACAAGGCCCAGATGTACGGATGGTTCGGCTCGAAGGATGGACTGTTCGACGCCGTCTTCGAGTCGCACCTCCAGCGAATCGTCGACGTGGTGCCGTTCACCGAATTCGACCTGCCGGGCTACGCGGTCGCGCTCTACGACTCCTATCTCTCCGATCCTGAACTCGTCCGCCTGGCGAGCTGGAACCGGCTTGAGCGGGTGCCGGGCGGCGAGTTGCTCCAGGCGTACCCGGGGCTCTCCGATCCCAAGCACGCGGCCATCGCCGCCGCGCAGGCGAGTGGGCGCATCGTCGATGGGATCCGGCCCGGCGAGGTGTACGCGCTGATCATCGCGCTCGCCGGGACGTGGTCGCCGGTGAGTGCGACGTTCACCGCCTCGGCGGCCGACGCGGAGGCCGACCACGAACGGCGCCGCGAGGTGCTCCGGGGTGTGGTGGCGCGAGCGCTCGTGCCCTAGGGCGCTCGGAGCGCCGGCACGTGCGCCATCGCGTAGCGTCGACGGGGACGCCATGTCCGACTCCGCCGCCGACCTCGTCCCCCGTACCGTCGACCTGCTCCACCTGGGGCGGCCGGGCTCGATCGCCGCGCACCTCGTCGGCGACGTGATCGTCGACCCGGGCGCCGAGAAGACGATCGGACGGGTGATCGACGCCCTGGGCGACACGGTCCCGCGGGCCGTCCTGCTCACCCACGTCCACTTCGACCATGCTGGCGGCACCGGCACGCTGGTGGAGCGCTACCCGGACCTCGAGGTGTGGGTGCACGAGCGCGGCGCCCACCACCTGATCGACCCGACCCGGCTCGTCGCCAGCGCCGCCCGCGTGTACGGCGAATACTTCGCCCACTTGTGGGGCGAGGTCGTCGCCGTCCCCGAGCGCGCCGTGCGTGTGCTGAACGGCGGCGAGCGCATCGGGGACTGGGAGGTCGCCTACACGCCGGGCCACGCACAGCATCACGTCTCCTATCTGCACGTCCCGACGCGCACCGCCTTCACCGGCGACGTGACCGGCATCCGCATCGACGGCGGCCCGGCGTTTCCGCCGACGCCCCCGCCCGACATCGACCCACCGCTCTGGCACGCCTCGCTCGACCGGGTCGCGGCCTGGGAGCCCGAGCGGCTCGTGTTCTCACACTTCGGGCAGTCGACCGACGCGGCCGAACACCTCGCGATGATGCACGCGTCGCTCGACGCCTTCGCGCAGGTCGCGAGGACGACCGACGCCGCGGGCATGGCCGATTGGATTCGCGCGTGGCTCGGCGAGCAGGTCTCGCCGGAAGCGGTCGAGGCGTACTACTGGGCCTCGCCGTTCGAGGGCATGTGGGGCGGCCTGGACCGGTACTGGTCGAAGGCGGCCGAGCAGCGCTGACCGGGCAGGCCGCTACGCCGGAGGCGTCGCCTTCAGCCCGCGGTCGCCGGCCCAGCCGGTGAGGTCGCGACGTTCGATCGCCGCGGCCATCAGCTCGCCGAAGAGATCGGGGGTGCACGCAAAGGCGGGTACGCCCAGCGCGGCGAGCGCCGCTCCGTTCTCGTGGTCGTAGGCCGGCCGACCCTCGTCGGAGAGCGCGAGCAGCGCGACCATCTGCGCGCCGCTGCCGACGATCGACGCGGCGCGTTTGAGCATCTGTTCGCGCACGCCG
This sequence comes from Solirubrobacteraceae bacterium, assembly GCA_030655275.1. Taxonomy (GTDB): domain Bacteria; phylum Actinomycetota; class Thermoleophilia; order Solirubrobacterales; family Solirubrobacteraceae; genus JAGIBJ01. The sequence goes on along the minus strand of JAURVW010001232.1, from coordinate 5,655 downwards.
CCCTCGATGAGGTCGGAGATCAGGATCACGATCGTGTCGGTGGGCTGACGGATCAGGCCTTGGCAGTACGCGAGGGCCTGGTTGATGTCGGTGCCGCCGCCGAGCTGCACGCCGAACAGCACCTCGACGGGATCGTCGAGCTGGTCGGTGAGGTCGACGACCTCCGTGTCGAACACCACGAGGCGCGTGTCGAGCGACCGGATCGACGCGAGGACCGCGCCGAACACGCTCGAGTAGATGACGGAGTTCGCCATGGAACCGCTCTGGTCGATGCAGAGGATGACCTCGCGCTCGACCGCCGTGCCGCGCCGGCCGTGCCCGATGAGTCGTTCCGGGACGATCGTGCGGTACTCCGGCTGGTAGTGCTGGAGGTTGGCCCGGATCGTGCGGGGCCAGTCGACCTCGGAGGGGCGCCGCGGACGGCGGGTGCGGGTCGACCGGTCGAGGGCGCCGGTGACCGCGGCGCGCGTCGTGTGCGACAGACGACGCTCGAGGTCCTCGACGACCTGCCGCACCACCTGCCGGGCCGTCTCTCGCGACGACTCGGGGATCACGCCGCTGAGCGACAGCAGCGTGCTGACGAGGTGGATGTCGGGCTGGACGGCGTCAAGCATCTCCGGTTCGAGCAGCATCTCGGCGAGGCCGAGCCGCTCCATCGCGTCGCGCTGCATGATCCGCACGACGCTCGCCGGAAAATGCTCGCGCACGTCGCCGAGCCAGCGCGCGGTCCTCGGCGCGGAGCGCTCGAGTCCACCGCCCCGGCCCGACCCTGCGCCGTAGAGGGAGGCGAGCGCGGCCTCGCGGACGAGGTCGTCGCCCTCGAGCTCGCAGAGTCCGGCGGCGTGGTCGTTGCCCAACACGAGCTGCCAGCGGCGCCGACGTTCCTGGTCGATGGTCATCCGAGCAGCTCCAGGGTGGTGGCGAGCGCCGCCTCGGCGCGCGGGAGGTCAAGCGTCGCGGGCGTCGTTCCCGGGGTCGCGGCCCTGGCACCGGTCGGAGCCGCAACCGCTTTGATCGCGGCTCCGATCTGCCGGAGCTCGCCGTGGGGGAAGCGCGCGAACGCACGCCGCAGGACCGGCAGCAGGTCGTTGAACCGCTCCGCCGGGACGGACGTGAGCCACTGGTCGATCACGCCGAGCAGGTCGGGGTCGTGCAGGAGCACGAGGCCCGTCCCGGAGAGGAACCCCTCGATCCAGGCGGCACCGCGATCCGCATCGGCGACGCGGGAGAGTTCGAGCGACAGGCGTCGGCGCGCCTCCGCGGCCTCGATCACGCGAGCGTCGAGCAGTAGACGGGTGGCCCGGCCGGCGATGGTGCCGCGTACGTCGGTGCGGATGGCCACGGCGTCGAGGGCGTCGCGCCACGCTGCTCGCCTCGGTTCGAGCGCCGGTAGCGCAAAGGCCCGGTCGACGGCATCGATCCGCCCGACCATCTCGGCGGCGGCTTCGTCGTCGAGGCCGCCGGCGGCGCCCGCGAGGCCCAGACAGACGCGCACGGCGAGGCCATCGACCACGGCCTCGACGGCCGCCGTGTCGTCGCGCCGCACGCTGCCGTAGCGACCGATGCCGGCGAGGGGTTCGAGGGCATCCATCAGCTCGCCGAGATCCCCGTCGGTCGCGGCACGATCGGCGACGAGACGCATCAGCGCCGCGACCGCGTCCGGGAGGGCCGCCAGGAGGCAGGCCTCGACCGAGGCCGCCAGGTGGCCGAGATGCTCCTCGGCCCGGCCACGTTCGAGCGCGAACTGCGTCGCGGCGGCCTCGACCGTGGCGCCGTACCGGCTCGCCTCGATCAGGCGCACCGCGAACTCGGGCTGCCATTCCAGTTGCCACGGCTCCTTGAAGGTGCCGGTCGTCGCACCCTGCGCGTCGACACGCACGCCCCATGGGATTCCGAGGAGCACCAACCGGTGCAGGAGATGGGAACGGCGCAGGTCGAGGTCCTTGCGCAGATCGAGTTCCCGGTGTCGGACGGAGGCCTCCGCGGGGAGCCGCAGGGAGCGCTGCAGGGCCGCGAGATCCTGGCTGAGCGGCACCATGGGCGTGTCGTCGGGGACGGTGCCCAGCACCTCGCCGACGACGAGCCGCCGGTCGATCAGCCGAAGCGGCAGGGGATTGCCATGGCAGAGCACGGCCAGCGAGGCGTCGCGGAGTTCGGACAGACCGGGGAGGGGGCGCGAACGGACGTGCCCGAGCGCCTCGGCCAGGCGGGTCGCTTCCACGACCGAGGCCGGCGAGGCGTCGAGGCCTTCGCCACGCAGCAGCGCCGCCGTACGCTGCAGCCAACGCACGACCGGCGCATCCGGGGCTTCGAAGAGGTGGTGATACCACCCCGGTGAGTCGACCCCGGCGCCGTACCCGCTCGAGATGGACAGGCGGTCGTGCGTCCACGGCACCCAGGTCGCCGTCGTGCGGACCTTCGGCAGACCCTTCAGCCGGGCGTCGTCCTGGGAGGCCGGAGGAAAGGTGTCGCGCTCCAGGACCGGCGCGTGCCAGGCGCCGCAGACGACCGCGATCCGGTCGTACCCGTCCTTCTCCGCGCGCCGGATGGCGCGCCGCATCGCCGCCTCACGCTGCACCTCCAGCGCGTCGGGCTCCGGGGCGTCCCGACGGAGCTCGGCCATCGCCTGGCTGATCGCGGCGAACAGGTCGAGCGCGCCGTCGGTTCCGTGCTCGACGGCGTCGTCCCACCAGCGCTCGGGGTCGTCGTGGCCGGCGGCCTCGGCGAGCAGCGCGATCGGATCCGTGCGACGCAGCCCGGCGGTGGGCTCGTCGACGGTCGGGCCGGCGGGGCCCGAGTCGGCGACGTCCTCGTCCGTCGTGTCGGCTCCAGGCGTTCCACCGTCGCGCGGCTCGTCCCGACCCTCGCGCTCCTCTTGCAGCAGGGCCAGGCCGTGCGTCGCGGGGAGGTCGATGAAACGCACCGGGACACCGGCGGCGAGCCCGTGTCGCAGCGCGATCCACTCGGGCGAGAAGCTGGCGAACGGATAGAACGCCGCTAGCCCGGGATCGGCGGTGGCGTGCACGAGGAGCGCGACGGGCGGCTGCATCGACGGGTCGAGCGCGAACGAGGCGACGGCGTCGGCCTCCGGCGGGCCCTCGATCAGGACCGCGTCCGGCGCGAGTTCGGTCAGCGCGGCCCGGACCGCCCGGGCGGAACCCGGCCCGTGGTGGCGGACGCCGAGGACGGTGACCGTCATCGCCGGGTGCCCCGATCGGATGGCGGGTGCGCTCGCATCAGTCGAGGTCGCGGCAGGCGCGGTAGAGGTCCTGCCAGTCGCGGCGCTCCTTCACGACGGTCTCCAGGTACTCGCGCCAGACCGCGCGGTCGGCGACCGGATCACGCACCACGGCGCCGGTGAGGCCGGCGGCGATGTCGGCGGCGGTGAGCGGTCCCGATCCGAAGTGCGTGGCCAGGGTGAGGCCGTTGATGGTGACGCTGATGGCCTCGGCCGTGCTGAGGGATCCCGACGGCGACTTGACCTTCGTGCGACCGTCCTCCGTCACCCCGCTGCGCAGCTCCCGGAAGATCGCGACCACCCGGCGGATCTCGCCGGTGACGTCGACGTCGGCCGGGAGATCGAGCGCCGTCCCGAGCTGGGCGACGCGCTGCAGGACGATCGCGACCTCCTCCTCGGGGGTGTCCGGGAGCGGCAGCACGACCGTGTTGAACCGGCGCCGCAGCGCGGACGAGAGCTCGTTGACGCCCTTGTCGCGGTCGTTCGCCGTCGCGATCACGTTGAAGCCGCGCCTGGCCTGCACCTCGTCCGCGAGTTCGGGGATCGGGAGGGTCTTCTCCGAGAGGACCGTGATCAACGCGTCCTGCACGTCGGAGGGGATCCGGGTGAGCTCCTCGATCCGTACGAGGCGTCCCTCGTCCATCGCGCGCATCACGGGCGACGCGACGAGCGCCTCTCGGCTGGGCCCGTGCGCGAGGAGGCGAGCGTAGTCCCAGCCGTACCGGATGGCCTCCTCGGCGATCCCGGAGGTGCCCTGGACGAGGAGCGTCGAGTCGCCGCTGATCGCCGCTGCCAGGTGCTCACCGACCCAGGTCTTGGCGGTGCCCGGGACGCCGAGGAGCAGCAGCGCCCGATCCGTGGCGAGCGTGGCCACCGCAACCTCCATCAGCCGGCGGCGACCGACGTACTTCGGCGTGATCCCCTCCGCGTCGCCCATGAGATAGGTGACGACGGCCCACGGGCTCAGTCGCCAGCCCGTGGGGCGCGGACGGTCGTCGGAGGCGGCGAGCCGTTCGAGTTCGTCGGCGAACTGGTGCTCGGCGTGGGCGCGGAGGACGGCGGGGGTGGAGGTCATGCGGTGGGGAGCTCCCGGATCAAGGACTGGCGGAGTTCGATGAGCAGACCGAGGGCGTCCAGGGACGCACCTCCTGCTGCTCGGCGGCCGAGCATGTCGAGCGCGGGGAGGAAGGAGGTGGGGTGCAGCCGGCTGGCGATGAGGCGCTGCAGGGGACGGTCGACGGGCAGGGCCGCCTCCGACCCGAGCCTGCGCAGGACCTCGTGGCTGATGGTCTCGGGCCACGGTCCCGCGAGCGCGGAAACGGCCTGCCAGACGTGGTGCGGGTGGCGCTCGAGGAGCTCGAGGACGGCCGGGACGGCATCGGCGGGGTCGAGTTCGGCAAGCAGCTCGGGGTTGCCGTCGTGGATGGCCAGCGCGGCCAGCCAGGCGGGGTCGCGCTCGCGTCGTGCCGCTACTCGCCAACCGCTCAGGAGCGCCGGACCGTGATCGCTGCGGACGGCGAGGGCGATGGCGTCGGCGGGCTTCTTCGCCGAGGTGAGGGTGCCGGTCCAGGGCGCGAGTCCGGCGCCGGCGACCAGCTCCGCGAGCAGCGCCGACCGTGGGCCGAGCCCCTCGCGCCCCTTGGCCCGCAGACCGTCGCGCTTGCCGGCGGCGTCGAGTTCGCCCGGCAACTCGACGACGAGCTGTGGGCGCAGCGTGCCGCGCATCGAGACGAGCGGCCGGAGGCGACGCGCCATCCGCGACCGGTAGCCGGAGGAGGGGAGCGCGGTGAGCAGGGTCGCCGCCTCGAGACGGACCTCCTGACGACGGTCGGCGAGGGCGCGCTCGAGCAGGGGCTCGTCCGCCTCGCCGAGCCCGGTTCGCAGCGCGGTCAGGAACTGCGCTCGCTGGGCGGGCTGGTCCTGGTCCCAGGTGGATTCCACCATGGCCCTGGCGGCCGACGGGTCGATCGCGCGCAGCCCTTCGAGGTCGGCGAGCCGCTGGTCGAAGGCGCCGAACTGCCACGTGGGGGAAGCCGCCGCCAGCGGATCGATCTCGCTGACGGGCTCGGGCTCGTCCGATCCAGCAGGGACGCCGCCGGACATGCGAGGCACGGCCCACGACCACCAGGCCGGGTGCTGCGCGGCCAGCCACGGCCCGCGGTGTCCCGTCACGCGCAGCACAGAGGCGCGCAGGTCGCGGTCGGCGTTGCCGGCGTCGAGGAGGTCGGGCACGAGCGCGGCGGGTGCGCGTTCAGCGCGCCTGCTCACCCGGTCGATCCACTCGGGCAGGACCGCGCGGCTCTCCGCGTCGGAGAGGACCCGACGGAGCAGGGTCACCGCGCCGGGCGGACACGGCGGCAACGTCTCGGGCGCCGCGGGCTTCGGCAATGCCGTCGGGTCGACCTGGCCGGCGAGGA
>JAURVW010001231.1 GCA_030655275.1 Solirubrobacteraceae bacterium | reverse complement strand
CTCCGACGAGATCGCCCGCGAGATCGACGACGAGATCCGTCGCATCGTCGAGATCGCGCACACGAACGCGACCCGCACGCTCGAGGAGCACCGCGAGAAGCTCGATCGCATCGCCGAGATCCTCATGCGCCGCGAGACCATCGAGCGCGACGAGTTCCTCGCCCTGATCGAAGGCCGCTCCGAGCTCGACGTGTTCGGCCCCGAGGACGAGGTCAAGCCCGACTCCGCCGACGCCCAGGCCGACACCACCACCTCCGGTGTCTCGGTGACGAAGCCGAACCCCGGCCTGGCAGGCGGCAGCGCCTCCTAGGGCTCAAGCCCGCACGGCGCCGCCCGCAGGGGCGCGCCGCAGGCCGGCTCGAGTTTCGAGCCAAGCCGAGTATTCGACGGGCGCCCAGAGGGCGCCCGTCGTCGTTCCGGGGCCGGTTGGGCGATCGCGAAGAGGCAGCGCGCCGGGCCGCTCCTCGTGCTGTGCAGGCTGTCGGCGTCTAGGCGGCCAGAACCTGCGCAGCGCGCCGGGCCGCTCCTCCTGGTGTGCAGGTTGTCGACGTCTAGGCGACCAGGACCTGCGCAGCGTCTCGCACGCTGGCGCCGCTCGCAGCGCGGCGCTACTTCAGCCAGCTGCGCGCGACTCGCGCGGCTTGGGCCATGCGGCGTCTGCGGCCGGCCAGGTGACCGCCGGCGGCGATCAGGAGGGCGAGGGCGCCACCAGCGAGGAGGGTCGTGGCGTCGGGGCGAGGGGAGGCGCGGTAGATGGTGGCCTGGTGGTCGGCGCCCTCGCGCGCGACCTCGGTCTGGCGCTCTTCGCGTCGGACGGCGACGGTGACGTTCTGGATCTGCGGAGCCGGCTGCGTGCTCAGGCCGCTCGGCGGAGCCGGAGGCGCGGCCGGGGTGATCGGCTTCGGGTTCGGGGCGAGCGGCGGGCGGGCCGTGTCGGCGCTCGGCGGGACGAAGGTGAAGACCGGCGGTGCGACGAACGTCAGCGGCGTGGGCTGGCGCAGGATCGGGGCCACCGGCACCGCGGGCTTCGGCGGCGCGACCGGGTCCGGGACTTGCGGCAGGGGCTCGGGCACGACGGGAGGTTCCGGCTTCGCGACCGGCTTCTTCTCGGGCGCAGGACGCCCGCCCAGCCGGCTGTACGAGAAGCCGCACGGCGCCTTGGTGCCCGCAGCGCCCGGTTTCGCGTTGGGGCTGACCGGGCGGCTGCCGCGGGACCCTGGCTCGACCACCTCGAGCGGGTAGGTGCGGCTCGTCCCGGCCGTGCTCACCGTGAACGACGTCGTTCCCGATCGAATCGGGCAGAGGATCAGCGACTTGGAATCGACGATGGGATTGTTCTTGTCGTCGAGCACGATCTCGGGGGGCGAATATTCGTCTTGGCGGTTCTTCGCCGACGTGGTCCTGGTCGCCTTTGCCCGCACGAAGACCGCGATCGACGGGTCGGCGGTCTCGAAGCGCATGTCGGTGGGAAGCACGTCGTTGCACTCGCTCGCCGGCAGAAAGAGTCGGCACTGGTCGGGCGATGCCCCACCGACGGAGTTTCCGGCCGCATCCTGCAGGCCGTAGGCGGTGTGCTCGGGATCGGTCCACGTGAAGCCGTTCGCCCCGTCGATCACGCTGGCGACGTAGATCGTCTGCGCGTAGGAACGCTCGACCTTCAAGGGGCCCGTGTCGGAGAGCTCGCGGAAGACCGGGATCAACGTCGCCGAGACGGATGCAGGCGACGCAGTGGGCGACACCCCGAGCGTGTCGCCCACCGGCCCGATGTCGAGGGCGACCATCGCGGGCTGCTGGAGGAGGTCTCGCACCCGCTCCTGCACCTGCTCCTGCGCACGCTGCTGATCCTCCTCGTTGATCAGGAAGTTCTGGTCACCGAAGAGCGCGGAGGGCGGGACGTAATGGCCGAGCGCGCCGGAGTGGACGACTTCGATCGTGCCCGAGGGCGTCGCGACGACCGTGTCGCGTACGCGCGGGCCGAACTGCGTGAGCTGGCTGGTGTCGTCGACGCCGTCGGTGCTCACGTAGGCGGCCGCGCCACCGGCCGCGAAGAGGTTCAGCTCGGCGGTGCGGGTGGCCTCCGCGACGATCGAGCGATCGTCGAGCCGCGAGGATCCGATGACCACCGCCGGCTTGCGCTGCAACTGGGCGACGCCGAGCGCCTCCTTCAGCCACGTGGCCTGCGCTCCGGTGATCCCGCCGCGCAGCGGCCCACCGGCGTTGTCGACCACGATGACGCGCACGGTGGCCGCCTCCCCGGTGACCTCGAACCAGTACGCGACGGTGTCCTTGGCCGACGGCGGACCGGAGGCGGGGGCGACGCTCTCGTCCGGGGTCGACGGGTCCACCGGTGCGACCTGCTCCACGAAGTTCTTGCGCCCCTGGTCGGTCGACGCGTCGCCGGTGCCGATCACCGGGA
>JAURVW010001227.1 GCA_030655275.1 Solirubrobacteraceae bacterium | reverse complement strand
GCGAGGTCGGCTGGGATCCAGCCGTGGTTGCCGTTCGGTCGCCCCTGCACGCGCACGTCGATCCACAGTCGTCCGGCCGTGCGCTCGCTGCCCTGCACCATCAGCTGGGTCGCCCCACCCCACTTCGTCTTCGGCGACACGCTGCCGGTCGCCACCGCCGAGTCCGACGGGCCCGCGCGGAGCGTGCCCGGGTAGACGATCTGGGCGAGGTACGTGGTGGTCGCGTTCGGAGGCGTGGGATCGCCCTCGTCGGCGCGTGCGGCCGCCGGGGCGAGCAGGAGCGAAACCGACGTGACGACGGCCACCACCCCGCCGACCGCGCGACGACGCCACCCCACGAGGATGGGCTCAGCCGGTGAAGCCACGGACCACCTCCGCACTGACCTTGCCATCCGTGATCACCTTGGCGGTGGCGGTCGCGTTCTGCAGTGCGGCGTTCTCGGCATCCGCGGAGAGCCGGCTCACGACGGTGCCCTTGCGCGCGCGGGCGCTGAGCCGCACCTTCACCTTGAACGTCGCCGTCTTGCCCGGCGGCAGCAGCGCCTGCGTGAGGCAGAGCTTCGAGCCCTTCAGCACGCCACCCTTCGTCGAGGTGAACGACATGCCCGCAGGCAGGCGGTCGCACGCTTCCACGTTCACGGCCTCGTTCGGCCCGGCGTTCTTGATCTTCAGCGTGTAGGTGACGCGCTGCCCGCCGCGCAACTTCGCGCTCGAGGCCGTCGTCTTGATCGTGAGCTTCGTCGGCGGTCGCGGGCTCACGGTGTTCTGGGCGACGGCGCGGTTGTCGGCGAGGTCGGGGTCGTCGGTGCCCGAGGTCGCGACGGCGTCGTTGACGAGCATGCCGGTCTTCGACGGGACGACGATCACGCGCATGTTCACGGACTCGCCCGGCTCGACCGAGCCGAGCTTGCAGCGCACGGTGCCGGCCTCGAAGCCGCAGCTGCCGCCGTTCGCGGAGCGTGCGTTCTTGAACTCCACGCCGCCGACGAGTGCGTCGGTGACGACGGTCTCGGTCGCCTTCGCGGGGCCCCGGTTGAAGAGGGTGATCGAGTAGGAGAGTTCCCGGCCGGCGCGTGCGACGCCCTCGGCCCGCTTCGTGAGGGCGAGGTTGGCCTTGCCGGGCACGATGGGCGGCTCCGGGATCGCAGCCGGGGTCGGCGACGGTGATGGCGCGGCCGTCGGGACGGGCGTCGGCGGCGTGGGCGGCAGGCGCCGCGCGAGGCTGCTCGTCGCGTTCAGCGGGGTCGGGTCGACGACCGACGAACTGACCGAGGCGACGTTCGAGATCGTCGCATCCGCGAGCGACGCCGGGAGGTCGACGGTGATTGTCAGGACGGTGCTCGTGCCCGTGGTGAGCGTGCCGAGGCTGCAGGTCACGATGCCGCCGCTCTCCGAGCAGGAGCCGGTCGAACTCGTGGCGAGACGCAGCTGCGCGCCGGCCGGGAGGCGATCGGTC
>JAURVW010000394.1 GCA_030655275.1 Solirubrobacteraceae bacterium | reverse complement strand
GCATGTCGGCGACGGCCTGTGGTTCCGCGCCAGCGGGCTCGACGAGCCCCTGCCGGTGGGCGACCTGATCGAACGCGGCTTCGCCGATCGTCTGTCGACCGTCTCGGGTGGCGCCCTGACCGGGCTCGAGGTCGTCGCCGCGAGTGTGCGCGACGATGCCGCCACGATCGGATCGGCCCTCGATCACCTCGGCGTCGGACGCGCGCCGCTTGCGGAGGCGGAGCGCGCCGGCATCGTCGCCCTCGGTGAGGGGCGTATCCAGTTCTCACACCCGCTGCTGCGGTCGCTGGTGCACCGCCGGACCTCGCCGGACGCGCTGCGCCGATACCACGAGGCACTGGCCGCCGCGACGGTCGGCGACATCGGCCTGCATGCCTGGCATGCCGCGAGCGCGGCGATCGAAGCCGACGAGACGATCGCGAGCGAGCTCGACGCCGCTGCGAACCGCTTCGCCGGGCAAGGTGGTCTCCGGGCTGCGGCCCAGGCGCTGGCGCGAGCGGCCGAGCTCACCCCCGATCCCGACGCCCGGGCCGGGCGCCTGCTCCGCGCGGGCCGCAACGCGCAGTTCGCCGGCAGCGGCACCTGGGCCGCCAAGCTCTTCGACGACGCGCTCTCCTCGACCCGCCACCTGCCGCTGCTGGCCGAGGCCCACTACCTCCAGGCGCTCCTCAGCATCCACCTGGTGCCGGGCCAGGACAACCTCGCGCGGCTGCTCGACTGCGTCGAGGAGGCCGAACGCAGCGGCGACGAGGACCTTACGGCGCGCGTGCTCGTGACCTACGTGTACGAGGGGATGCTCAACGGGCAGGGCTCCGCGATCCGTCTCGGGTTCGAGCGGATGGAGCGACTCCACGGCTCCCCGCACCTCGACCCGTACACCGCCGACGAGATGACCGATCTCGCGGCCTACATCGCGCTGATGCTCGGCGACGAGCCCACGCTCAGGACGCCCGCCGAGACCCTTGCCGCTCGCTCCGCGGTTCGCGAGGAATGGTTGATCCCCACGCTCGAGGCGCTCACCCTCGTCGAGCAGTTCGACCTCGCGAGCCGCTGGCACCGGGAGTGGATCGACGAGAGCCGCAAGCGGGGCAACGCCTTCCTCCTCTCCGTCTCGCTCGGTCTCGACGGCGCCCATCGCTTTCGGGTGGGCGACTGGACGGGCGCGCGGGTCCAGCTGGAGGAATCGGTGCGCGTGGCCGAGACCACCGAGCTGGCGGCGCAGAGCGCGCAGCCGAAGGCGATGCTCGCGATCGTCCGTGCCGGGATGGGCGACGACACCGTTCGCGACGAGATCGGCGAGATCGAGGAGCTCGGCCGGCGGTACGGCCTCGGCGTCAACGTCGAGTTCACCAGTTCGGCGATGGGCCTGGTGGAACTCGGTGCCGGACGCGGCCCGGAAGCGGTCGCGCACTACGAGCAGGCCCGCGCGTGGAAGCGTGGCGCCGGGCAGGCCGAGCCGACCGGGTCCCCGTGGCCTGCCGACATCGTCGACGCCCACCTCCTCGCGGGTGATCTCCCGCGGTCCCGCGAGCGGCTGGAGGAGCTTCGCGCCTATGCGGAACGGACCGGGCGCCGATGGGCCGTCGCTGCGGTGGCGCGGCTCGATGCCGCCCTCGCAGGCGACGACGCCTTTGAGTCGCTCTTCCATCACGCACTCGAGCTCTACGCGCCTGCTCGCGACCCGTTCGGGCTGGCCCGGGCCCAGCTCGCCTTCGGTCAGCGGCTGCGCCGCGTGCGGCGACGCGTCGATGCGCGAGCCCAGCTCACCGCCGCCCTCGACGGTTTTGAACGGCTCGGGGCGCAGCCGTGGGCCGAGCAGGCGCGGCGGGAGCTCGTCGCGAGCGGCGAGACCCTTCGGCGCGGCGCGGGCTCCGACCCGCAGGCGCTCACGCCCCAGGAGGCGCAGGTCGCCGAGCTCGTGATCGGCGGGGCGTCCAACAAGGCCGTCGCGGGCGCACTGTTCCTGAGCCCGAAGACCGTCGAGACCCACCTGAGCCGGATCTATCGCAAGCTCGGCGTCTCGTCGCGCACGCAGCTCGCGGTCGCGCTACGCACCGACGAGGTGCTCACCACCTAGGCGGCCCGGACTGGTCCTGGCCCGCCGAGGTTCGGCGACGCCGCGCCGGGGGTCGGTCCTAGCGGCTCTTGGGGCGGCGCGGGTAGAGCTTCTCACCACGCGCGAGCATGTCGACGAAGGTCGCGATGCGCTTGGCGCGCGTCTCGGCATCCGGGGCGTTGTCGACGCGCCGCAGCATCATGAGGATGTTGCGGTCGTCGAGCTCGTCGAAGAAGGCCTGCGCCGTCTCGTTCACGGCGATGGCCGAGGCGAGGTCGGCCGGGATGTCGTCGGCCGTGACGGGACCGTAGGCCTGGTCGAGGCGGCCGTCGGCCTGGGCCGTGTCGAACTCCCGGCGTCCGCGCGGGGCGAGCAGGCCCTCGTGGAGCAGTTCGCGGGCGCGGTCGCGGTGGGCCTGCGACCAGGGGCTGTCCGGCAGGCGTGGGACGAACCGCAGGAGCGTGAAGCGGTCGTCGTCGTCGCGGACGGTCTCGGTCTCGAGCCAGCCGAAGCCGAGGGCCTGGTCGATCGCCTCGGCGACCGTGCCGCCCTCGACGCCGGAGTCCGGCTTGGCGAACCGGATCCAGATGCCGCCGGAGCGGTCGGCGTTCTCCTCGAGCCAGTCGCGAAAGGCGACGGGGTCGTCGAAGAAGGTCGCCTCGTCGTTGGCGATCCGTCGCCGGGTCTCGGTGGCGTCAGCGCGGGCTGCGTTCATCTCCACAGAGGATGGCGAACGGGCAGCTCCGCCGCAGTGCGGTCAGGCCTGCCCGTTCGCGAAGCGCCGTTCTAGTCGCTGAGGACGATCTTTTCGATGATCTGTTCGTCCTGGGGGCGGTCGCGGCCGTCGGTGGGGGTGGCCTCGATCTTCTCGACGACGTCGTAGCCCTCGGTGACCTTGCCGAAGACGGTGTGCTTGCCGTCGAGCCAGCCGGCTTCCTTGATGGTGACGATGAAGAACTGCGAGCCGTTGGTGTTCGGGCCGGCGTTCGCCATGGCAAGGGCGCCGCGGGCGACCTTGTGGTCGTTGAACTCGTCCTCGAACGTGTAGCCGGGGCCGCCCGTGCCGGTGCCCTGCGGGCAGCCGCCCTGGATCATGAAGTCGGTGATGACCCGGTGGAACGAGAGGCCGTCGTAGAAGCCCTCGGACGCGAGCTTGCGGAAGTTCTCGACCGTCTTCGGCGCGTCCGCGTCGAAGAACTCGATCTCGATCTTGCCGGCGTTCGTGTGGAAGGTGGCGGTAGACATCTAGGGAAGAACCTCGAGGTTGCTGATCGCCGCGCGAGTCTGTTCGGCGCTGGCGGTGGTGGTCAAGTACACGAGCACGTACCGAGCCCACTTGGGGTCGTCGGGGGTGAGCGGAAGGATGGTGTCGTCGCTGGCCGTCGTGGGGTCGCTCGCCTTCGTCCACTCCTCGAGCGTGTCGGGCACCTCCTCGTTGTCGGTGCGGTACAGCTCGATCCCGAAGCCGGGGGTCGGAGTGCCGAGGGTGAGCGAGGAGACGCGGCGGCTCTCGTCGCCGAGGTCGAGCACGATGCCGACGTTGTACGGCTGGCCGTCGGCCGGGATGGTGACGTCCCAGACGGTGCGGGAGCGTTTGTCGATCGCGGCCTTGGGCTTGCCGAATTCGACGCCTGCTCGTTTGACGGGCTCGTAGTTGATCGCCTTGACGACCTTCACGGTGCGCGGCTTGTCGAGGTCGTCGGGGTCGGCGGGCTTGTCCTCGTCGACGGGCTCGCCGTCCTTCGAGTTCGCGTCGGCGGCTTCGTCGCGGGCTTCGGCGGCCTTGTCGAGGAGGTCGTCGTCGACGGTCGGGATGTCGAGGCTCGGCGTGGTGGCCGGCGGCGGCGTCTCCTCGACCTTCGGGGCGGTGCTCGTCGCGCGCTTCGCGGGCGGGAGCGCAGCGCCGGCGACCGTGATGGGTGCGGAGGCGGCGTCGGCCGGTGCGGCCGCGTCGATGCTGGCCTCTTCGGTCACGGCGGCCTGGGCGACCACGACCACGCCTCCCGAGAGGGCAGCCACGGTGAGTGCGGCGATCAGCGGGGTGCGGCGCGGGAGGCGACGGCGCGCCTCCACGGATGCACCGCAGTTCGTGCACCGTCGCTGTCCCGCAGCCACGGCCATGCCGCAGTCCGGGCAGGAGGGAACGGGTTCGCGAGGCTCGTCGGAGGAAGCGGCCATGGGTTCAATCTAACGGCGTGCGCCACGAAGGGGCGCAGCTGGCGTCGTCACGGCGTGGCGGCGCCAGCCGTTGCTAGCCGAGGGTGGTGAGGGCGAGCCCGCGACCGTCGATCGCCGGATCGCTGCCGAGGACGGTCTCGAGCTCCGACGACGGGATGCGCAGAAGGGTGAAACGCTCGCGGACGCGGACGTCCTGAACGGCTTCGCCGTCGACGGCTGCCGCGTCGGTGATGGCGCGGACGATGTCGGCGACGGACACGCCGTCGGCGTTGCCGAGTTGGGCGACGACCGACGTGAGCGGACCCTCGCCACGCGAGAGGCCGGGCTTCTTGGAGCGGCGGCGGCGCGCGCGGGCGGGACGGTCGTCGTCGCTGTCGCTGTCGTCGGCGGCGTCGGACTTGGCCGGGGCCGATCCGTTGGTCTCGGCCTTCGGGGAGTCCTCGGCGGTCGATGCGGTCGCACCGGCCTCTTCGAGGACCTCTTCGTCGGCGCCGGCACCCGGATCGACGTCGACCACCTTGCGGCGGGAGCGGGTGCGCTTGGGCTTCTCGCCCGCGTCGACCTCGGCCTTGGCGGCCACGGCTTCCTTGCCGCCTCCGTCCCAGGAGGCGCCGTCCTCGGCCGGGGCGCCATCCTCGGACTTGACGTCGGTGGTCTCGGCGTCGTCGGCCTTTGCACCGCGGC
>JAURVW010001220.1 GCA_030655275.1 Solirubrobacteraceae bacterium | reverse complement strand
GCCGTCGACGAGCGCGGCGACGGTCTCGCCGTAGCGCTCGGTGACCTCGGCGATCGACGCGGAGGTGTCCTCGACGGTGTCGTGGAGCAGCGCGGCAATGAGGGTCTCGGTGTCGAGCCCGAGGCCGGCACAGATCTTGGCAACGCCGACGGGATGCGCGATGAAGTCCTCGCCGGACTTGCGCAGCTGCCCGCCGTGATGGCTGGCGGCGAACGCGAAGGCGCGCTCGACCTCGGCGATGTCGACCTGGGGACGACCCTCCTCGGCGTGCTCGCCGATCACGGCGCGCAGGTCGGCGAGGAGGCGGCGCTCGATCGGCGTGAGCGTGTGGCCGTCGATCACCTCGTCCTTGGAGGTCGGGGGAACGACGGCGACGGCGACGGCCTCGTCGACGAGGTGCCGCGCCAGATCGGCGGCGTGCTCCTCGGTTACGTCGACGGCCGGATCAGCAGCGTCCATGCGCGAGCCTCCTCGACGACGGCGTGGGCGTTGCGGTAGACCGCGGACTGCGTCGGGTCGGACGCGGCGTCGGAGACGAGGGCGACCGACGAGAGACCGTCGCCGACCTCGACCAGACCGAGGTCGTCGAGCACGCGAACGGCGCGCCCGAGAGAACCCGGAGCGGCGCCCTGTGGGAGGAGCGCGAGGAGGGCGAGCGCAGGCAGGGGCTTGCCTGCCTCGCGGAGGCCTCGGAAGAGGGAGACCATGATCGGCCTGAGCGCGAACTCGCGTTCGAGTACATGGACCCCATAGGTTAGCTCAGCGTCGGACCAGTTCCACCAGGCTTCGACGGAGCTGGACGCGAGCGCAGCAGCGGCGCGGGGATCGATCGGCGGATCGACGCACACGACCACGCCGTGCGTGGCGTCCGCGAGCTCGAGCGCGGCGCCCAGGCCGCCCGGTCCGATCACGGGCCCGCGCCAGCCGAGTGACTCGAGCTGCACGGCCCTGCGGGCCGGGTCGGCGGCGTAGGCGATCGGATCGCGGCCCATCGCCGCCGCGACGCGAAGCACGGACGCGACGGAGCTTCCGCGGCGATCCTCGGCCGGAGCGGGCGGGCGCTGCCAGGCGGGGACCTCGTCGTGGTATCCGGAGAGCATCGACGCGAGGGCGCTGGCGTCGATGCCGACCTTGCGGACGCCGACGGTCTCGGGCTTCTCGAGCGGATGGACGCTCTGGATCACCACGCGAGCCTCGACGGTGCCGCCGTACACGTTGCGTTCGAGCTGGACGACCAGGTCGACCGGAACACCGACGGGCAGCGCCGGCGAGCTGAAGGCGACCGCGTTCGTGCGCGCGCCACCGGATGAGATGACGGCCCGGCGGTGGTCGCCGCTCTGGCCCATCGGGCGCTCCTCGAGCACCCGGACCGACGGCAGCAGGAGACGGACCGTCGGATTGGCCTCGCCAGTCGGCTCGAAGGACGCGAGTTCCTCGGCGAGCGCGAGGGTGAGGTCGCGCACCTCGGCGACGGCGTCGACGGTGAAGGCCGTCTCCGCGACGCCTTCGGCCAGCGCGGCGGCTGCAGCGGCATCGAACGCCGCCGCGAAGGCGGGGATCTTCGCCGGCTCGATCGCGCAGCCCGCCGCGGCCTGGTGGCCACCGAACTGCAGGAGGTGCTCCGAGCACGTCTCCAGGAGCCCGGCCAGATCGAGGCCGCGGGCCGAGCGGGCCGAGCCCGTGGCCTGCTCGCCGTCGAGGCTGAGGATCACGCACGGGCGGTCGGTGTCCTCGGCGATGCGCGAGGCGGTGATGCCGATGACGCCCGCGGGCCAGCCCTCGCCGCTGAGCACGTAGCCGCTGCGCTCGCCGAGCTCGCGCACCTGGGCCTCGGCCTGCCGACGGACGACGAGTTCGACCTCGCGCCGCTGCAGGTTGCAGCGCTCGAGTTCCTCGGCGATGCGGGAGGCGTCCTCGTCGGTGCGGGCACGGATGAGCGCGAGCGCGAGATCGGCGCGGGCCATGCGGCCGGCCGCATTGAGGCGCGGCGTCAGGCGGAACGCGACGGAGGTGCCGTCGAGGGCCGAAGCATCGACCCGCGCGGAGCGCAGCAGCGCGCGCAGGCCGGGCCGGCGGGTGCGCAGGTCGGCC
>JAURVW010001211.1 GCA_030655275.1 Solirubrobacteraceae bacterium | reverse complement strand
GTTCTACCTCGACCGTCCGACCGCGCGTCGCCCGAAGACGCCGACCGCCGACGACCTGGAGGTCCACCTAGGAACGGCTCCGGTGCCGGACATCGGCTCGACGCCGCCGCGGGCTCCTCAGGACTGACATCCCGCCGCGCGCGGGCGACACAAGGAGATGGCAATGACGCCTCTGAAGAGACGACGACTCGCGGCCGGTGCCGCACTGGCTTCGCTGGTGGTGGTCGTGGCGAGCGCGGCCGTCTCGGCACCCGCGATCGCGACGACCGCGTCGACGCCGGTCACGGTGGTCGAGAAGCTCACCGGACCCGACGCCCCGAACAACACCTGGGGCCGGTGGGACATCAAGGCCACCGACCTCGGCATCATGTGGGACGACGGCGACGGCCACGTGCTGACGGCTTTCGGTGACACGTTCGGCAACTCGTGGACGGGTCCCGGCGGCGGCGCCCCGCCCAACGGCAACTGGCGCAGCAACGTGCTGGTGCGCTCGAGTGACGCGGATCTCTCCGACGGGATGCTGTTCGACTGGGCAGCGCAGGCGCCTCGGGGCGTGGCGAAGGAGATCATCCCGTCGAAGAAGATCAACGGCGACGAGATCACCGTGATCCCGACGGCCGGCATCTCGGTGGGCGACCGGCAGTACCTCGGATTCATGTCGGTGAAGCAGTGGGGCCCGCCCGGGATGTGGGACACGAACCACGCCGGCATCGCCTACTCCGACGACGGCGGCGAGAACTGGACCGTGTCGGACACCCGGTGGGAGAACCCTGACGGCGACGACCCGTTCCAGATGCAGTCCTACGTGCAGAAGGGCGGCACCGTCTACGTCTTCGGCACGCAGAACGGGCGCAACGGCCCGGTCTCGGTCGCCAAGGTCCCCGCGAAGAAGCTGCTCGACAAAGCCCAGTACCGCTACTGGGACGGCCGCAAGTGGAGCAAGAAAGAAGCGGATGCCGCTCCCGTCATCGATGCGCCGATGAGCGAGGTCTCGGTGCAGTACGACGCACACAGCAAGCGGTTCCTGCTGATGACGCTGTCCGGCGAGGACATCGTGCTGCACACCGCGAAGAATCCCGAGGGTCCGTGGAGCCCGGCGCAGACGGTCGCGAGCTCGACCGACTATCCGGCGCTGTACGGCGGCTACTTCCATCCGTGGAACAAGGACGGCGAGATCTACTTCGCGATGTCGCAGTGGAACCCGTACAACGTGTACCTGATGCACATGCGGCTCGACAAGCACGGGATGATCGTCGACCCGAACCTGATCGTC
>JAURVW010001199.1 GCA_030655275.1 Solirubrobacteraceae bacterium | reverse complement strand
GGTTGCCGGCGCTACTTGACCGAAGCGGTCAGCAGCGTGGCGACGGCGTCGTCGACGTCGAGGATCCGGTTGGTCCGGCTCTCGACGTGGACGACCTTCGGCTCGTAGGACTCGAGCTCGGCCTTGTCGTACGTGGCGTACGAGATGACGATGATGGTGTCGCCGTGGTGCACGAGGCGGGCGGCGGCGCCGTTGACCTGCACCACGCCCGAGCCGCGCTCGCCGGCGATCGTGTAGGTCTCGAAGCGCTGGCCGTTGTCGACGTCGACCACGGCGACCTGCTCGTGCTCGAGGATGTCGGCGGCGTCGAGGAGGTCGGGGTCGATCGTGATCGAGCCGACGTAGTGCAGATCGCTGCCCGTGACCGTGGCCCGGTGGATCTTGGACTTGAGCATCGTGCGGTGCATGAGGAGGTTCTCCGGCGCGGAGGTGAGAGCGGACGCCGCCTAGGAGGCGGGGGTGAGGCGGACGTTGTCGATGAGACGGACGTCGCCGACGTGGGCGGCGACCGCCAGGACGCACTCGCGATCGAGCACGTTCTTGGGGGTGAAGGTGGTGGCGTCGACGAGCGTCGCGTAGTCGACGCGCAGGCCCTCGGCCTCGAGCTCGGCGTGGACGGCGGTCTCGAGGGTGCGGGCCGAGTGCTCTCCGCCCTTGGCCAGGCGCTCCGCGGCGCGCAGGCCGCGGCTCAGCGCGAGGGCGCGGACGCGATCCGCGGGCGTCAGACGCATGTTGCGGCTCGACATCGCCAGGCCGTCGGCCTCGCGGACGGTGTCGACGCCCTGGATGCGCGTCGGCATCGCGAAGTCGCGCACGAACTGCTCGATCACCGCGAGCTGCTGGGCGTCCTTGCGGCCGAAGTAGGCGACGTCGGCGCGGACGAGGCCGAGGAGGCGGGCGACGACCGTCGCCATGCCGTCGAAGTGGCCCGGGCGGTGCGCGCCCTCGAGCTGCTCGGTGATCGGACCCGCGTTGATCGTGGCGGCGAATCCGGCCGGGTAGATCTCCTCACACGACGGCGCAAAGGCGATCGTGGCTCCGGCGAGCGCGGCGATCTC
>JAURVW010001194.1 GCA_030655275.1 Solirubrobacteraceae bacterium | reverse complement strand
ACGGTGAGCAGCGCGGATCTCGTCGGCGCCTCCGCGGCGGCGAACCACCAGGTCTGCAGGCCGTTCGTCGCCGGCCGGGGGAGGTCGGTGAGGTCGGCGACCGCATCCGGGCCGACCGCGACGACGACTCGGGCTGCACGGACCGAATCACCGTCGGCGACCTCCACCACCCTGCCCTCGCCGCCCACCGATACGCGGTCGACCCTGGCGTCGAGACGGATGTCGGCACCGGCATCGCGCGCGTGCGCGGCCAGCTGCTCCGGAACCGCCGCGATCCCGTGCGCGGGCAGGCCTGGCCGGCCCAGCGCGAAGTACCGCACGAGCAGCTGCGCGAAGGCGTTCGACGTCTCGCCGCGGCGTTCCGCGAGGACTCCGGCGAGGAACGGCTCGAGCACCGCGGTGCGGAGCGGGCCGCGGAGCCCCGCGGCATCCCACCCCTCACGCAAACTCACATCGTTCCGGGCGAGACGCGAGAGCGGAAGCACCAGTCCCGGCGCCGCCCAACGCGCCAGCGCGACAGCATCCCGCGCACTCACCAGGCCGCTGCGCAGCGTGGCGGCGATCGACAGCGGATGCCGCACCGGATGCCGCAGCTCGGCCATCCCGTCCGCCGTGCGTACCTGCACACCGACCGGGAAGCTCCCCAGCGAGAGTGCATCGAGATCGACGCTGCGGCGAAGCGCCGGGTAGGCCGGATTGAGCACCTGGAAGCCGCGGTCCAGCCGGAACCCGTCGACGACGTCGGTGCGCTGGCGTCCCCCGACGGCATCCGCTGCTTCGAGGACGACCACGTCGAGCCCGTCGGCGGCGAGGAGACCTGCGCAACGGAGCCCCGCGAGTCCGGCGCCGATCACGATCACGTCATGCATCGGCGGGACCCTCGGAGAGCACGATCACAGTGTTGCGCATGGGCTGCATCGCTCCAGGGTACGTCGGGACACGGTTACCCTCTCCCTGTCACGTTTCGATAACGCCCATCCCCTTCTGTTGCGCGCACGAGTCCCTCCTGTTTCACTCCTATTACAACTTTCAATTTCTGCTGAACTTTCATTGACTGTTGAAGCGCCGCGATCTA
>JAURVW010001193.1 GCA_030655275.1 Solirubrobacteraceae bacterium | reverse complement strand
GGCCGACGCCACCGAGGTCGAACGCCTTCTCGGTGAGGATCGCGCCGCCACCGAGGATGAGGGCGATGTCGAGGCCCCACAGCGTGAAGGTCGGGATGAGCGCGGTGCGCAGCCCATGTCGGCGGACCACCTGCTGCTCGGGCAGGCCCTTGGCGCGCGCGGTCCGCACGTAGTCGGACCGCATCGCGGTGATCATGTCCGACCGCAGCACGCGCGCGTAGACGCCGATGAAGCCGACGGCCAGCACGAGGCACGGCGCGACGAGGTGCCAGGCCCACTGGGCGATGCCGTCGTCACGGAGCCCGGCGTAGCCGCCCGGCGGGATGAGTCCGAGCTTCGACCCGAGGAAGTAGCTCACGAGCGCGCCGAGGAGGAAGACCGGGGTGGCGACGGCGAACACGCTGAACACGCTGATCGCGCGATCCGGGAGCCGCCCGGCCCGGCGGGCGCTGAGCACGCCGAGCGCGACGCCGCCGAGGATCATCAGGACCGCCGCACCGAGGGTGAGCGAGAGGGTGCGCGGGATGCCGTCGCCGACGCGCTCCATCACGTCGTCGCCGGAGTTCGCGTAGGAGCGCAGGTCGCCGGTGAAGACCTTGCGCATCGTCGTGACGTACTGCTCGGGGAGCGACTTGTCGAAGCCCCACTCCTTGCGGATCGCCTCGACCTGCCCCTGCTTCGGGCTCTTGCCGGCCATCGCGACGGCGGGGTCGTTGTTGGGCAGCACCCAGAAGACCGAGAAGGTGATCGCCGTGACGACGAAGAGCACGCCGACCATCGCGACGAGTCGGCGCAGGACGTAGAGCGTCATCGCGCACCCACGAGCGTCTCGGCGGTCTTCGTGCCGCGCGGGTCGAGCGCGTCGCGGACGACGTCGCTGAGCACGGTGAGTGCCAGGATCGTGACGACGAGCACCCCGCCCGGGACGAGCGTGAGGTGCGGCGCGGCCAGAAGCGTGTCGATGCCGTCGTCGAGCATGGTGCCCCACGAGGGCTTGGGCTGTTTCACGCCGGCACCGAGGAAGGAGAGCGCTGCCTCGAGCGCGATCGCCTGCGTGAGGATGATCGGAAAGAGCGCCAGCAGCGTGCCGGAGACGTTCGGGAAGATCTCGTTTCGCATGATCCGGAAGGTGCCCGCCCCCTGCGCGCGGGCGGCCTCGACGTACGCCTGCTCCCCCACGCTCAGCACGGCGCCGCGGATCGGCCGCGCGATGTAGACGATGTTGAGCAGGCCGACGACGAACGCGATCAGCCAGATCGACCCGCCACTCAGGGCGAAGGGGCCGAGCTGGATCCCGCCGAGCGCGGTGGCCGCGCCGAGCGCGGAGCCGAGCAGGATCACCGGAAAGGCCCAGAGCACGTCGAGGGCTCGCGAGATCAGGCCGTCGGTGGCGCCGCGCGCGTAGCCGGCGAGGATGCCGAGCGCCCCGCCGACGAGCAGGCTCAGGAGCGTCGCGGAGAGGCCGATCAGCAGCGAGTTGCGGCCACCGTAGAGCAGTCGCACCATCACGTCGCGGCCATTGCCGTCCGCGCCGAGGAAGTACTTCCCGGTGTAGGTCGGACCGATCGGCACCCCGTCGTACTCGACGACGGGCGTGCTCTGCCCATCGAGCTCGATGTAGTCCGAGAGGTGGTTCGTGAGGGGCCCGGTCTTCGCGACGTGGTCGGCGTAGAGCGGGGCGCCGGCGCTGGAGAGGATCACCAGCGCCAGCGCGATCACCGAGAGGATCGCGGCTTTGTTCCGCCGCACACCGCGCAGTGCCGCCCGCCAGGGCGAGACGGCCGCGGAGGCGGCGGGCAGGACGCTCATGCGGTGACTACTCCGCGGCCTTGAGGCCGAGCGACGCGAAGTCGAGCGAGTAGACGGGGCTGAACACGGCGTTGTCGAACGCGATGCGGTCGGACGTGATCACGGTCAGCTTGCGATGGCCGTACGGCACGAGGAACGCGTTGTCGACGACGGCCTTGTCGGCCTGCTCGTACGTCGGAGCGGCGGCCTTCACGTCGAGCTGCTTGTCGCCCTCCTCGATGAGCGCGTTGAGCGCGTCGTCGTTCACGTTGCCGATGTCGACGTTGAACGTCTTCGTGATGTTGTTGCCGTCGACGTTCGCGAAGAAGCTCGCCGGGTGCGGGTAGTCCTGGAACCAGTTGAACACGGTGACCTGTGCCTTCGTGCTCTGGTCGGTGACCGACTCGTAGAAGGTCTGGCCGTCGATCGACTTCGGCTCGGCCTTCAGACCGATCTGGTTGAGGGTGTCGGCAAGGTAGTTGGCGACCTGCGGCGACGGATCGCCGTCGTCCGACCAGACCGTCACCTCCTGCCCGGCGACGCCGGCGTCGGTGATCATCTGCTTCGCCTTGGCGATGTCCGGCTTGGCGGTCGGCTCACCGAAGGGGCAGGTGAGCTTCTTGTAGCCCGTCATGCCCGGCGGCAGGAAGTTGCAGTCGGGCTCGAGGAGGCCGGAGAAGAGGCGGGCGAGGGCCCCTTCGTCGACGGCCGTCGCGAGGGCCTTGCGGACCTCCGGGTTGTCGAACGGCTTCTCCTCGACGTTCAGCACGAAGTAGTACGTCGAGTTCGTCGTGAACTCCTTGTAGCGGCCCTTCGCCTCCTCGCGGAGCTGGCGGAGCTGGTCGGCCGGCGGCGGGTCGTTGATGAAGTCGACCTTGTTCGCGAGCACGTCCTGCGCCTGGCGACGCTGGTTCTCGACGACGGAGATGTCGATGCGGTCGGCGTTGGCCTCCGGCACGGACGGGAGTGCCTTGAACGTCTTGGACTTCACGAAGGAGAAGCTCTCGCCCGCCTTCACGTCCTCGATCGTGAACGGACCGACGCCCGGCGGCGGCTTCTTCGTCTGGTCCTTGAAGGGCGTGCCGCTCGGGACGATCCCGGCGTAGACGAGCGCGAGCTTGTAGGAGAACTGCGCGTCCGGCTCGGCGAGCTTGATCGTGATCTTGCGGGTGGCGTCGTCGGCCTCGATGCCGGAGATGTCACCGGCCTCCTTGCCGTCGTCGGCGTACTTCTGCGCGCCGTCGATGCCGAGGTAGTAGCCGACGCCGAACGACTGCAGGTTGATCAGGCGCTTGACGGTGTACTCGAAGTCGCTGGCCTCGACGGGCGAGCCGTCGGAGAACTGGAGGCCGTCGCGGAGGGTGAGCTCGTACGTGAGACCGTCGGAGCTGATGGTCGGGAGCGCCTCGGCGAGGCCGGGCTCGAGGGTCGCGCCCTCGGGGCCACTGGCGCGCTTGTAGGTGAGCAGCGGCGTGTAGGCGGCGAAGATCGCGGTCTGCGCGTTGACCAGGCTCGCGAGGGCAGGATCGAGCGAGTCGGGCGCCTCGGAGTAGTAGCCCGTCAGCGTCCCGCCCTTCTGGATCGCAGCCTTGTCGGCGGTGCCGGCGGTGTCGTCCCCATCATCGCTGCCGCAGCCGCCGACGAACGCGGCAGTGGCGGACAGGGCGATCAACGTCTTGGTGATCCGAGATCTCGTCATGTGTGGCTGGGGCCTCCGGCCTGGGTTCGGCCGATCGAAAACGCTGTGGGATCTGTGAGCGTCCGCACGCCCGGCCCACCGTACACGCAGTGACGACGGGCGGGACATGGACACTCCACAGGTACTCGGTATGTACGTCCGAAACCTGAGATTCCCTGCTATCTGGGCGGTTTCGAGGGGGACAGCGCTTCCGGATGGGCGCAAACTTGCGCCGTTTGGGCCCCATTCGTCCCACCGCGGGTGGACGGAAGGGCGACGGGCGACGGAGGGGCCACCGCGCTGAAGCGGTCCGGCCTGCCCATCTCGCCTTGTCTCCACCCCGAACCCTGCGTACGCTTGCGCTAGCAAGTACCCCTTCTCCCTCGTCCCTGTTCCGCCCATGCCCGACACCGCCGACCGCCTCGCCGGCCGCTTCACCGACGTGATCGGTCGCGATCACGTCCGCACGTGGACTCCCGCCGAGATCGGCGCCTGGACGGGTCTCATCGAGACCTTCGAATCCCAACAGCGCGGGTATGCGACCGACCTGGAACGCACGTTCGGGCTGAGCCCCAGTGCGGCCGGACTCCTCGGCCGGGTCGCCGGGTCCGAAGAGGGGCGGATGCGCCTCTCCACCCTGGCCGATTCCGCCGGCCTGAGCCTCTCCCGCGTCTCGCGGATCGTCGACGGCCTCGAGCGCCGTGGCCTCGTGGAGAAGAAGCAGTGCTCCGGCGACGGCCGCGCGACGAACGCGCATGTCACCGACGCAGGCCGCGCTGCGGCCGCGAGCGCCCAGGACTTCCTCAACGCGTGGCTGCGCCAGCGATTCTTCGCCCAGCTCACCACCGACGAGATCGAGTCCCTGGCGACCGTCTTCGGCCGCCTCACGCGCAACGAGGAACGTCGCCCGGCGCCGGTGATGCCGGCCGTGGTGCCCTGCGGCGACTGAGCCCCATCGCGGGGCGGGATCGGCTTCGCCGGCGACGCCGGTGCGCCGCCGGCTCAGCGGCCGCTGGTCACCAGGGGTAGGCGCAGGGCGTCGTCTTCGCGTGCGAGGGGATGGTCCAGGTGTCGGAGAGGACTTCGCCGTCCTGCATGGTCACCTTCGCCTCCATGCGGAAGTTGCCCTCGAGGCCGACGCTCAGGGTCTTCTCCTCGTTCGTCCCGAACTTCAGGGTGCTCGTGACGGAGGTGCCGTTGCCGCGATAGACCTTCACGGTCGCCGCGGTCGGGCGACGCAGATCGCTGCCCTGCGCGTTGTAGCCGAAGCGCAGCGTCGGCTCGGCCTCGTACCGCCAGAACCAGGATGTCTTGCACTTCGAGCTCTCGTACCGCAGGTAGTCGAAGCCCTTGGCCTCCGATGGCGGATTGGGCTCGGTGCCCGGCAGCGGCAGGTCGCCCAGCTTCACGAGACTCAGGCCGGTGGCCACGAACTTCTCGTTCCTGGAGAGGACGATGCCGCGCTGCATGATCGTGTCGGTCATGGCGATGTCCTGACCGACCTGACTGACGTTGCCGCCCCGGTCGATCCGGCCGATCGCGTACCGCACGCCCCACTGGAGCGCCGTGCCGAGGGTCACCGACGACCCGCCGTTGGCGATGCCGAAGGCCGTGTAGCCCTGCTCGGCGAGCCAGGTCGGCACGGTGATGGAGCCGCCGTAGCCGTTGGTCGCGTCGACCCCCTCGATCTGCCGCCCGAAGACGTGGTCCGGGTCCTTCGGGGCACTTGTCCACGCGACGGTGCCACCGTCCGGCGAGATCAGGGTCTGCGAGGACTGGAGCTGACCCGGGGTCGCCGTCACGAGGTCGCCGCGCTGGACGGCCTTGCGGGTGACCGAGGTCGTGCCGTCGGTGCCGATCCCCGCCACGCCGATCGGCGACTCCTCGTCGGAGAGCTTCGTCGTGATCCCGGTGGTGAGGTCGTGCCGGAACTGCTCGTACTTCCACTCGTTGCCGCCGCCGGCCCACGGCTCGACCTTGCTGAACTGGACGACGTTGCCGTTGTCGGAGATCACCGAGGCGCTGGGGAAGAACGCCGCGTCGTCGAAGAGGCTGCGGCCCTGCGAGTCCTTCGAGACGAGGACGTAGCGGTCGTTCGGGCGGTCCCAGACGTACACGTCGTCATTGGCGTTCGTGTCGGCCGGTGAGAGTTTGCGCTCGGTCGAGAAGAGGATGCGATCGATGTTCGCGTCGGCGCCGATGAGGTAGTCGCCGAGCTGGAGGATCTCGACGGTCTTGCCG
>JAURVW010001190.1 GCA_030655275.1 Solirubrobacteraceae bacterium | reverse complement strand
CTTCTCAGCGTCCCAGGAGAGGTCCATCACGGCGGGGTACACGCCGCTGATGGTCGCGACCCGCGTCGCGGCGTTCGTGTTCTGGTTGAGCGCGTAACCGATGACCTGGCCCGTCTGCTCGACGCCGACGAAGAAGATGCCGGTGCCGTGCCCGGCGTAGGTGGCCGGGTTGTAGGTGGTTCCGGTCGACTCGTCCTTGAATCCCTTGGCGACCAGGTAGCTGTCCGGCACCCAGCTGACCGCTTCGAGCCCGGCGTTCGGGTCGAGACCCGGCAGGTCGGCGGCGAGCGGCCATTCGCGGGTCGCCGTGAGCACCGCTCCGGCAGAGGAGGTGTCGTACCGCAGCACGCTCGGGCGGCTCGTGTTCGCGTTGGCGCCGCTGTCGTCACGCTCGATCGAGACGAAGATCCCGTTCGTGTCGCCGGCGGCGAGGGTCACGCCTTCGGCATCCGGGACGCCGGTGCCGTCGGGGAAGAGGAGCTGCTTGCCGCTGGCCCAGCCGTTGGCGGTGTCGTTGACCCACCTCGTCCCGTCGAAGATCAGGCGGTACAGGCGGGACGGACCGTTCTGCACGGCCCACAGGACGCCGGGAGCCGCCGTTCCGGACGCCTGATACACGAGCCCGGACATGTTCGGCCCGAAGATCCCCTGGACGGAGGCCTCGGTGATCGTCGGGCTCCCGGGCCACGCGGACGTCACCGCGCAGCCGCCGGAGTTCGAGAGGTCGCGAGTCGCGGCCAGGGTGGTGGTCGTCTCGCCCGTGCCGTCCGGGCAACGGCCGATCGTCGCCGCTGCTTCGCGGGACCAGGTGACCGTGCTGATCGGCGTGTTCGGATCGGCCGCGTCGAACAGGCGCGCCGAGTCGGCGTTGCCGAGGCCGTTCACGTCGAAGGAGAGGTACTGCCCCGGGTTGAGCGTCGTCCCGAGCGGGATGAGCGTCCGGTTGTTGTTGTTGTTGCCGCTGTCGCGCAGGGAGTAGTCACCGATCGCGACGGCGGCGTTGCCGGTGTTCAGCAGCTCGACCCAGTCGGAGCCCCCGGCGGGGGCGTTGGACTCGACCTCGTTGATCACGATCGCGGCCGAAGCCGCGGACGCGCCGACCGTCAGGGGCGCAAGAAAGGCGAGCGAGGCGAGCAAGGCTCGCGTCGGGACGCGCCAGGAAACAGACAAAGGGGACTCCCTCGGAGATGGCTCGGCACGACCCACGTCGACGCGCCAGAAGAGCGAAGCGCCTGACTGTACACACGTCTGCATAACGTGTCAGCCCCAGGGTTTTGCGCCCCACCCCCTAGTCATTGGCGCCCTCGATCTCCGGGCTACCGATCGGGTCGTCACCATGAGGGGCCGATGACCGTCGATCTCTCCTTCCTCCCGCCCGGCGTCCGGGCTTCGGCCCGGATCGATGGCTGGGAGGTGTCGTGGGCCGTCGAGGACGCC
>JAURVW010001188.1 GCA_030655275.1 Solirubrobacteraceae bacterium | reverse complement strand
GCGAGTACTTCCAGTTCGTCGAGCTGCTCTTCGGCGGACTGCCGGGCCGCGGCCGCGGCGACGGCCTCGACGGCCACTCGTGGTGGCCGCTGTTCCGCACGACGCCGTCCGAGTACGCCGAGAGCTACTACCCGGTGCGCGTGGAGGCCTACACGCCGGTGCAGGACTCCGGTGGCCCGGGTCTGAAGCGCGGCGGCACCGGCATCGAGAAGACCTACGCCTTCACCGGCAGCGGCACCGTCTCGATCGCCGACGACCGCGCGATCATCGCGCCGTGGGGCATCAACGGTGGGTTGCACGGCGGGAGAAGCTCCAAGACGCTCGTCCGCGTCGACGGCACCCGTGAGGCGTTGCCGTCGAAGGTCGACGGCGTACAGGTTTCCGCTGGGGACGTCCTGATCTTCAGGACCGCCGGTGCGGGTGGCTGGGGCGACCCGCTCGAGCGCCCGGCGGAGCTGGTGGCACTGGACCTCGAGCGCGGACTCATCTCCGTGGACTCCGCGCGCGAGGCCTATGGCGTGATCGTCGACGAGGGAAAGGTCGACACCGCCGCCACCAGCAAACTTCGTGGGGAGCTCGCCTCCGAGCGCGGCCCGGCTCCCGACTTCGACTTCGGCGAGCGCCCCGGCGTGCCGACGACCCAGGAGGTTGCGGCATGAGCCGGGCTCAGGACCGTCCATCACTGCGTGAGCGGCTGCAGGAGGAGTCGATCCTCGTGGCGCTCGGCGCCCACGACGGGCTCACGGCGAAGATCGCCGAGGCCGCCGGGATCGAGGCGCTCTACCACGGCGGTTACGCGACGGCGGCCCACCACTACGGCCTGCCCGACATCGGTCTCGTGGGCCTCGAGGACATGGTCGGCTCGATCGAGCGGATGGCGTCCGTCACGGGCCTCCCGATCCTTGCCGATGCTGACACGGGCTTCGGCTCGGAGCCGGGCGTGCGGCGCACCGTCGCTCGCTACGAGGCGGCCGGCGCGGGCGCGATCCAGATCGAGGATCAGGTGTTCCCCAAGCGCTGCGGCCACATGGAGGGCAAGCGCGTGATCCCCACCGACGAGATGGTCTTGAAGGTGAAGGCCGCCGTGGAGGCCCGCAAGGATCCCGAGACGCTGATCATCGCCCGCAGCGACGCGCTGCAGGTGACGGGTCTGGACGACGCGATCGCCCGCGTGAACGCCTACGCCGAGGCCGGCGCCGATGTCGCGATGATCGACGCGCCGCCGTCGGTCGAGGCGCTCGAGCGGATCGCCCGCGAGGTCGGGATCCCGTCGCTGGCGAACATGTCGGAGACGGGCCGCACGCCGGCCGTCGGCTCCGCCGAGCTGCAGGCCATGGGCTACAAGGTCGTGATCTACCCGTCAACGCAGACGTGGCTCTTCGCGAAGGCCTACCGCGAGCTCGCCGACGAGGTGGTCCGCACCGGCTCGACGGCCGGGATGAAGGACCGCTTCACCTCGTTCGACGACGTGAACGCGCTGCTGGGTCTCGACACCTGGCAGGAGACGCCGTCGTGAGTACCGAGTCGGTCTACGCCGAGCGCGGATACGGCGGGCGCACGCCCGCCGGCACGCGGCCGGCGCTCGTGGTGGTCGATTTCTCCCTCGGCTTCACCGATCCCGAGTCCACGCTGCACTGCGACTGCGACGACGCGCTCGTCGCGACGCAGGCGCTGCTCGAGGCGGCCCGCTCCGGCGGCAGCCCCGTGATCTACACGACGGTCGAGTACTCCGAGGCCGACCTGAAGACCGCTCGGGCGTTCATCGCGAAGGCTCCGGCCCTCGCGAGCGTGACGCCGGGCTCCCGCTGGGCGGCGATCGACCCCCGGATCGCCCCCGGCGGCGACGAGCCGGTGCTGAGGAAGCTGTTCGCCTCGGCGTTCTTCGGCACCGCGCTCGCGTCGATCCTCGCCTCGGCCGGC